>JAGXHZ010000052.1 GCA_024635855.1 Sulfuricurvum sp. | reverse complement strand
TTTCGAGCTTATCCGCCCAGCGGGTGAGCTGTTCGATAGCAGCGGCACGGAAGGTATCACCCGCACCGAGAATAACCCGCTCACCGTTGTTTAGATGGTGTTGCGCCAGTTTGGCAATGGTCGTTGTTTTTCCTGCACCGTTAACGCCGATGATGAGAGTCACCGTCGGTTTATTAGGATTATCAGGGAGGGTATTTTGGGCAAAATTGAGGGTTGCGAGGAGTTTGGATCGAAGCTGTTCACGGGTAATATCGTTTTGATACAGTTCACGGAGAATGATTTCAACAAGATCGTATTCGACATCGGCTTCGAGAAGGATGTTTTCGAGTTCATCTTTGGATATTTTTGCTTTTCGCTCCGGTGCGATAGCGGTTATTGCATCGATTGTCTTTTGAAGCCCTTTTTTTATGAATGAAAACATATTTATTTTCCTAAAGCTTGAGCAATATCGTGATCAATAATCTCTTCTTGAGTCGCTCCCGCGTAGTGGGTGATGTATTCGCCTTTATAATAGAGAACCATAAGGGGAATCGGGAATTGTTGTCCTACACCGATGGTAGAAGCGATAGAACGTGCTAATTCCTGATTATCGGCTTTGTTACTGATTAGATACTCCCCCCCTTGATATTTTTCACGAAACGCATCGAGTTCCGCATTACTTTTGTCGTCTTCAATCGTAACCCCCATAATAATGAGGTCATCACCGTATTTTTTTTGCAAATTTCCGAGGTGTTTGACTTCAGCTTGGCAGGGAGGGCACCAGGTTGCAAAGATATCGAAAAGGACGACTTTGTCATCCCCCGCATCGAGGGTAAAGTTGGTTCCTCGTTTCTCAACGACATAGCTTTTACCTTTAGTATCCATAAGGGTGAATTCAGCCGTGGAGACCATTGCTTCATCAGCTGATTCTTCGCCGCATCCTTGAAAGAGGAGCGTTATGGAGAGTAAAGGGATAAGGAGGGTTGAAAAACGCATACAAAACCTTTTTTCGATAAAATAATGAAGATTATAACGAAGCAAAGGTAAAAAGTGTCCAAAAACGATTTTAGAAGCGAATGTATTAAGCAGCTAAAAACGCTTAGTCCACATACTCGATATTACCGTGACACAAAAATCCGAACTATTCTTGAGGGGGTACTTCAGGAACTCTCAATTAAGAGAATATTATTTTTTTGGCCGATGGGATTTGAACCTGATATTCGTAAATCAATCCAATATTTACGCCGTGAAAAAGAAGTATATTTGCCGTTTATGGATGGCGTCAGTTTCAAAATGGTACCATTAAGATACCCGTTGGAATGTAAAGCTTTTGGGATTTATGAGCCGCGGAATTCGTATAGAAAATATAATTTAATAGATGTAGCTATTGTCCCTGTGATAGGGGTGGACGGGTCACTGCGCCGAGTAGGTTTCGGTAAAGGGATGTATGATCGATTTTTTCCGACCCTGAAAACGAAACCGTTTACGATTTTTATTCAATCATGTGCATGCCGAACAAAAGAAAATGTATGTGATGATTACGATGTGCAAGGTGATCTTCTTATCACCCCTCATGGTGTGCAAAGCATGAGGAAAACCAATGTTAAACGAACTTCTCGTCGGGGGCGCAGTCGCCCTCATCAGCGGGCTGGTCGGATTTTTAATTTCAAAAAAGATTACCGCTACACATTTTGACCTTTACGTAGAACAAGCGAAAGGGAAAGCCAAAGCGATTGAGAATGAAGCACATTTGATGCTAGAGCGAGCTTCTTTCCGCTCTCGTGAGATTGAAAAAGAGGCTCAAAAGCATTACGATGAGACGTATGAACAAGTAAAAAAAGATTTATCCATACGAGAAGAGAAGATTGAACGTTCAGAACGCGAGTTTGATCGATTCCGACGGCTTGAAGAGGAAAAAATCGTTTCCGAGCGTGCCGGAGTTGAAAATCGTCGGCTCAATGTTGAACGTAATGAGCGTGCTTTAGAGAAATTAAAAGATGACTACCGCAAAAAAAGTGAACAATTACAGGTGATCGTCGAACAGCGTGCAGGGTTATCGGCACACGAAGCGAAAACGATTTTATTGGATCAAATACGTGAAACTGAGCGTTTGGAATTAGCGCGTGCTATGCGTGCATTGGAAGAACAATCCAAAGAACAGCTCAAACGCAAAGCAAACTATATTTTGGCACAAGCGACATCACGATTTGCCGGAGAATACGCGGCAGAGCGACTGATCAGTGTGATCCATTTGGATGATGATGAACTTAAAGGGCGTATAATCGGGAAAGAGGGGCGTAATATTAAAACCCTCGAAATGGTTAGCGGAGTCGATATTATTATTGACGAAACCCCGAATGCCATTATCGTTAGTTCATTTAATCTTTACCGCCGTGCGATTGCGACGAAAACGATTGAAGTGTTAATTCAAGACGGTCGAATTCAACCCTCACGAATCGAAGAGGTATACCAGAAAGTATGCGAAGAGTTTGACGAAGCGACGGCACGTGAAGGGGAAGAGATCATCTTCGAGATGGGGGTTCAAGGGATCCATCCGGAATTGATGAAACTGATTGGACGGCTAAAATACCGTGCCAGTTACGGACAAAATGCTCTTGCCCATACGCTTGAAGTTGCCCATTTGGCAGGTATTATGGCATCAGAAATGGGTGGGGATGTTAAACTCGCTCGACGAGCAGGGTTACTGCATGATATCGGGAAAACGCTTACGCAAGAAAACGGTGGGAATCATGTCGATATCGGGGTTGAACTCTGCCGTCGTTACAATGAAGATCCGGTGGTTATAAATGCTATTTATGCCCATCACGGCCATGAAGAGATTAAGAGTATCGAATGTGCCGCAGTGTGTGCCGCCGATAGTCTCTCAGCGGCTCGTCCGGGAGCACGTCGTGAAGTGCTGGAGAGTTTTTTACGCCGTGTCAGTGAGATCGAAGAGATTGCTACTCAAAAAGCGGGAGTTAAACAGGCATATGCGATTAATGCCGGTCGAGAAGTGAGGGTCATTGTCAGTGCTCAAAGTATTAACGATGACGAGACGGCATTGATAGCACGGGAAATTGCCGATGAAATTTCGCAGAAAGTACAGTTTCCGGGTGAAATCAAAGTCAGTGTAATCCGAGAGAGCAGAGCGGTAGAATACGCGCGTTAAATACTTTTGCCTCAACAGAGGCAGAGGTAAAAAGAACTATTTATCTTTCGGAAATGTAACGACTACCATCCCTCGTAAATCCCCCATTTTATATCTCACTGCTTTATCTTCGGGATAGGTTGTTTTGATCGCTTTTGTAAGCAGTGAATCAGGCTCAAGACTACCATGACATTTTAAACACGCTTCATTATTGATGACGATCGGTTTATAATAGGCATCTCTTCCGTTGGAAAGCTTTTTCAGCTCACCTGAGGGGAGAACTTGTCCGTTAGCCAACAGAGTACGCCATCTATTCAGCACAGTTTTCTCCTCTGCGGTTGCGGCATTGATCGGATTGCGGTTGAGATTGCTAACCCGTTTGATCTCGACAGATGACTCTTTGGCAACAGTATCAGTTAGGGTTAATGCATTGTGTGAGCAAAAATTCAGAGCTTGCATTGGACCACCCGCTTGCATTTGTGTTTTTAGCTCGTCGCCGAGGGTTTGAAGCAATTTAGCTGATATTTCGTTAGCTTTTTGAATCATTTGCTCTTGAGAGAGCGGTTCAGCACTAAGTAGCGCAGAGGCTAAAAAAAATGAGAGAGCACTTAATCGAAGCATAAATATATCCTTATATTATAATATGGATAATTTTAACAGATATAGTAGAATGATTGACTAATGAAGTTAATCTAAATCGTCAATTTCAGAATCATCATATGGGTCAAGATGGATGAGTGCGTAAACATTATTTTCGGGAAAGAGATTTTTGAAGGAGAGTTCGATGCGATCTCCTACCATGTGCGCGTCATACAAAGAGGTGCTGATACTGAAAACAACATGAACACTCAAATAGATATCACTTCCCGAACGGCGTGTTCGGAGGTCATGATGCCCGCTAATATCGGTTTGCGAGTTGAGAAGTCTATTGATTTTATCGACACTTTGCGGATCGAGTGCCGCATCAAGAAGCATTAATATACCCTCTTTGATAAGCGGATAAGCTGAATAGATCATATAAGCACTGATCCCGATACCCAATAGGGGATCAATAAAGGTGTATTCGGTAAAGGTAATGACAACAAGAGAGATTAATACCGCTCCATTACTTAAAAGGTCGGTTTTGTAATGGAGGGCGTCGGCTTGTATAACCATATTTCCTGTTTTTTTTGCAACATGATTGAGAAAGAAGACTAGTCCAGTCGTGATGATGAGGGATATGATCATTACGCCTATAGAGAGATCCAAATGTTCTATGACACTCCCCTGAACCATTTTTGAGATGGCGGTATAGAGGATAAAGAGTGCCGAAAGGCTGATAATAGTTCCCTCGATAACGGCGGCGAGAGGCTCAAGCTTGCGGCGGCCGAAGTTGAAATGCTCATCCGGTTCTTTGTCGGAATTGTGAAGGGCAAAATAGTTAAAGAGCGATACGACCATATCCAGAAGTGAGTCGATAGCAGAAGCTAATACGGCAACGGAACCGCTAATGATCCCCGCCGTCAGTTTAAACGTTACGAGCAAGAAGGCGACAATTGTCGAAATAAGGGTGGCTTTTTTTTCTATACGCATGGGGGTATTTTAGCTTAAAATCGCTAAAAATTGTTGCTAGGGATATGGTTTGCTATAATATATGATGATGTATGTACTGTATGACTTGAGTGAGGATGAGATTAATGAGGATAGGAGAAGTAATGAATTTTATGGGGTATGAGTTAAAAGACTTAATAGGAATAGCTTCAGATATTGCAACTATATTAGCTTTCGGATGGGCTATTTATGAATTTTATTACAAACGCCATTTTAAGATTAAAGCTATTGGTACACCATCTCCAGTAAATCAAAAACCAACGGAATATTTTTTAAATTTTGAAGTGATTAATCTTTCTGAACAATCATTAAAAAGAATTGATTTTATTGGCATTTGGATTAAACGATGGAGCTCTTTTGGACAATTTTGGGAAATCGCACTTCAGGATGTAGGCTATCAAGAGAAAACAAAATTTTCACAAGATATTTTTCGTTTTTTGGATTCAGCAATAGAACAGTGTGTGAAAGAGCAAACACCTTTTGACAGTTTATTCAAACCTAAACTAAAAATTGTTCTTAGAACTACTTTGGAACGAGAACTAGAAGTAGAAATAAATAAATACTTCAAGAACGTTTTAGAAGAAAAAGTGTCTCAGTTATTTGAAAAATATGAAAAAAAATATAGGTTAAATTAACATGAGCAAAGGATTGACTAGGGGATAATAAATGAGTAACATCGACAAATCAAACCACTTTTATGAAGAGATCAAAACGCTCCTCCATCAAACTTAGCTGGTCTCACTTAATATCTTTTTGACCCGAATCGATCCTTCGTTTCCACATTTTTAAGTGGGAATGCAGATGGAGGAAGAATATATTTAAATTTAAAAAAGTTGTGAGTGTGTACCGATTCTAAGCAGTTCCAGAGTATCAGCATTGATTCTATAAATGACCAATAAATCCCCGCTGATATGAAATTCATTCGTATCTGCCCAGTTACCTATAAGCGGATGGTCTCTTGCTTCTAGCGGTAAATCTTCACCATTTAGTAAAAGCGATATAAACATAAAAAGTTTGGCAGTATTAGTCGGATTGAGTTGGGCGTTTTTGAGCTCTTTGACAAACGATTTGTGAATTGCAATATCACGCATCGATCTCCTTTTTTAGATCCTCAAAAGAAATTTTTGTCATATTGATTCCTAAGCGTGCATCATTGATTGCTTGTTTCGTCTCTTCATTAGGAATCTTAATTTGAAAAGGTATACCTCTTTCTAATACTGTTTGAGCTAAAAAGATATTGAATGCGTCACTTAGCCCCATCCCGTATTGTTTGAATACTTCTTGCGCTTTATCTTTGATCACTGCATCCAAATAGACGTTGGTTCTGATTTTATGAGCTGTTGTTGTCATGACGAACCCTTTATGTAGTAAACTTTAGACTATTTTAACACACAACATGTGTCATGTCAAGAATCGACACTATATCTTCCGTCATTGTGTAATTCACATCCTCTTTAGGGTAATCACGCTAAAATTTCAGGACAAATGTGAGGAGTCACAATGGATTTAAATACGGTTCGTCAAGAGCGCTCAAAATGGATGACATGGAAAAATATTGCCCCGCTGCGTGAAGCGCTACAACAGCTTCCAACGATTAAATCTGCTGTAGAACTTGGTAATACTGTAAAAGTAACGACCAATGAGACGGTAGATACCGCAGAACTTGAACGTGTTGCCCGTCTTATGATGCCGTGGCGAAAAGGGCCGTTTGATCTATTCGGTCTTTTTATCGATACCGAATGGCGCTCAGACCTCAAATACAATTTTCTCCGTCCCCATTTTAATCTAGCGGGTAAAAAAGTGGCCGACATAGGCTGCAATAACGGCTATTATATGTTCCGTTTTCTCGAAGATGCACCTGCAAAAGTGGTCGGATTTGACCCCTCGGCTCTCTTTCAATCGCAATTCGATCTCATCAACCATTATGTTAAGAGTGATATTGTCTATGAACTCCTCGGAGTGGAGCATCTGCCCTATTATGAAGAAAAATTTGACGTCATTTTTTGTCTGGGTGTACTCTATCATCGTAGTGATCCGATTGCGATGCTCAAAGCTCTTGCTCAAGGTTTGGCAGAGGGGGGAGAGATTTATCTCGATACGTTTATTATTGATGGAGATG
The DNA here is from genome assembly GCA_024635855.1 of Sulfuricurvum sp. Next base: position 10,735 of record JAGXHZ010000052.1, on the reverse strand, counting down.
AGCCATACGCTCTTTGTCCGAGTGAAAGTTATTCGAAAATCACGAATGTTTATTTTGTTCCAACACTCAAGGCATTGGAGAACTGGTGTATCCGTGCCGGATTTACATCGTTTGAAGTATTGGGGAGCGTACTGACGACTTCAGATGAACAGCGTAAAACCGATTGGATTGAATCCCAAAGTCTTGAAGATTTTTTGAATCCTGCCGATAGTAGTAAAACCATAGAGGGATACCCTGCGCCGAAGCGGGGATACATACGGATTAAAAGAGGGTAATTTTGGCAAAAGAGCAAGCATCAGATGTTATGAATGAGATGATCCAAGTGGCGATCAGCCCGCAAACGGCGCTGAATACGCATGAGCGCATCAATACCGTTTACAGCGGAGAAATTATTAAGCTGGAAAGCGGGTACTCTAAAGTAATGCTAGAAACCAATGAAGTGATGCGTGCCGATGAGGTGGGATTGGTTCACGGCGGATTTATTTTCAGTGCAGCCGATTTCTCCGCAATGGTTGCCGTAAATGAACCTAATGTCGTCTTGGCTTCGTGTAATTGCCTTTTTTTAGCTCCCGTTAGAGTCGGGGACACGGTTACGTTTGAAGCAACTGAGCATCAAAAAGAGGGACGAAAACGTAACGTGACCGTCCGTGGTTTCGTCCATGAAATCAAAGTTTTTGAAGGCGAGTTTAAAACGGTTGTAACTGAACGTCATGTCCTCCGTTTAGATCTTTTAAAAAATATCGACTCTTAAATCGAACGAATCCAGTAGGTGACATGCTGCTGTTCGGCATAGACCCTTGTTGCTTCCCCATGACCGGGGTAGAGAATTTTATCTTCGCCCATCTGTGAAAACTTTTTCAAGCTCTCTTTCATCGCTTCTGGGTCGGAGTAGGGAAAATCAACCCGCCCGATCGAGTTTTTGAATAAAAAATCCCCGCTAAACATAACATCACCGATTTCAATCATAGAGCATCCGGGACAATGGCCGGGAAAATGGTGGAATTTCACTTCAATACCGCCGAGATTAAATATCTGGTCTCCTTCGACTTCGACGTTGGGGGTCGAGGGGGGCAACCCCGGCATCCATGTGCTGTTTTGGAGTAGCATCACATCCCCTTTAGGGGTATAAAGGGGGATATTCAGTTTTTCTTGTAGGGCACTGTTACTCCAAACGTGGTCAAAATGACCGTGGGTATTGAGGATGGCTATCGGGTTTTTGACATTCGCCATTACCCACTCGGTCGCCCCCATCCCCGGATCGATAATGATCTCTTTTCCCTCAATCTTTACGATATAGCAGTTAGTCTGATAATCGCCCATCGGGCGTTTTAGGATTTCCATAGGTGCTCTTTTTTAGTTAGATTGTAGCATAAAAGGGGATTGGAATTTTGATTTGCTATAATGGTCTTACATTAACAATGAGGCATAAATTTTGTCATTCTTCCAAAGGTCTCTTTTAAATTCATTTCCAGAAAATAGGTTGAGTATGGATGAGATTAAGATAGTGACCACTGTATGAGTAGTTATCAATTTCCACCTTTAAAAGATGAAAAAGAGTTTGAATCGTTAGTCAATGATTTATGTGAAGAAAAATATGGATTTGAATTTCAAGTTTATGGAAGAAAAGGTCAAAATCAAAGTGGAATAGATGGGCTTTCTTTTTCAAAGAATGAAAAACAAATTGTTTATCAATGTAAAAATAAACTAATAGCTAGAAATGATATAAAAATTCAAGCTGAGCTTTTAAAAGACATAGAAGATGAAGTTAAATCGGCTAGTGCTAAATTTACGAATATCGATACATTTATTTTTGCGAACTCTTTTAAACAAGATACTGTTCTACAAGATAGAGCAACAGAATTAACATCTCAATATGGCTTTACTGTTATTGTGTGGAGTTGGGAAGAGATTGAAGGATTACTCGAAAAATATCCAACAGTAGCAAAATATTACTATCCTTGGGCGTTTTATAAAAGTGTATTGAGTGAAAATGACATCAAACAAAAGTTTCACGAAAATTCAGTGTTTCTACTTTCCTCATCAAATTTATATATTGAAAAAAGTTTTATTGATATGCCCGAATTTGATGAGATTTTTGAGTTTATAAATAGTGAGAATTATAAAGATGATTTATTGGTTCTGACTGGAAAAGCTGGTATCGGTAAAACTGCAATATTAAGTAAGATACAAAGTGATCTTATAGAGAGTAAGATGGCTTATTTGGGCATTAAAAGTGATAAAATCGATATAGAAAGTCGAGATTCTTTTTCTAAATTTTTTGGAGTTGAAGATCTTTTGCACTCTATAAAACAGTTATCAAGAAAAGAAAAAGTCATTGTGTTGATAGATCAACTGGATGCTTTATCTTTAACAATGTCATCAAATCAAAAAGTAATAAATATTATCTTGGGATTTATAGAACAATTAAAATACATCTCAAATGTAAAGGTAATTGTTTCTATTAGGGAATATGATTTAAAAAATGATCCGTTATTCAAACATTTAGATGACTCTAATGTTATAAGAACGCAGTTATTGAGCTTTGAGTATGTCAATAACAAATTGAAGTCATTTGTAAAAGAATCTGTAACATTAAATAATATCTTAATTGAGTTATTACGGACACCTTTACATCTTTCGATTTTTATAGACTTATATCCTAATGACAATAGCTGTATATCCATTAAAACACTGCAAGATTTATATAACAAATTTTGGGAGCAAAAAGTCAATAGTGAGTCAATTGATAGAATTACGAGACAAAATAGTATTAAGTTATTAAACTTAGTCGTTCAAAAAATGAATGAAATAAAAAAAATTGAAGTTCCTGCTTTATATTTTGAAGACGAATTTAAAGAAGAAATGAGTCTTTTATGTAGTAATGGAATTTTGAAACAAGAGAATAATAAAATCACATTTTTTCATCAAACTTTTTATGATTATGTATTCGCTAGAGATTTTGCAATAAAAGGCGTATCTTTATTTGAGTACATTTTAACGACATATCAAGATTTGAGTATAAGAGAACAATTCAAACAAATTATTCAATTTTTAAGGGGTACAGATGAGAGTATGTATCTCTTAGAACTTGAAAATATCTTGCACTCAGATAAAGTTAGATTTCATATAAAACTTTTATTGATGTCATATCTTGGAAGTCTTGAAAATCCGACCATCGAAGAATTCGCTTTTGTAAAAAAACTCTTTACTGATGATAAAAACTTTGAAAAGTATTTTATAGAAAGTTGGATATCCGCTGATTGGCTGATTTATTTTAAAAAAGATGGTTTTTTTAATGATGAGAATTTTAAAAAATATAATTTGCATTATCGATTAGATACTTTTGTAAATAAAGAACCGTACTTAGTTTTAGAAATATTTGATGAATGTGAATCTGAATTCAAAGATGAAGCCATAATGTTGTCTCTAGAAAGACTTGATCGTTGGAACGATTATAGTTTTGCAATTTTTGAAAAGTATCATCATATCATGCGTAAAGAGAATGTGAGATTTGATATAGAAAAGATTTATAAAAAAGTATATTTATTCAATCAAGAATATGCGATACATTTGTTTTTTGACTTTTTAGATACTCTCATAAAAGAAGCTGACGATAGTAATAAAAATGATCTTTTAGATTATCATTGGTATAGGATATTTGAATTTTTAGTAGCAACTAACAAACAATATATTTTTCAGAAGCTCTTGGAATCAATACAAAAAATTAGTGAAAAAATTAAAAATGAATATTCTAAAAAAGAGTTTTTAATTACTGATCATGTGTTTGATTATTTGATGTGGCAATTTGAGGAGTTACCTCATAGTACATGGGGATTATATAGATCCACTCTTCATCAAATCTCTCAATTGGCTATAGATGATAAAGATGTTTTTTTAGAACTCATCCAACCTTATCAAGATTCTCGGTATCTTTCACTAATTACATTTTTTATATTTGGTTATTCTAAAAATCCGTATGAGTATAAAAATGAAACATTGACATTATTGACAAATCCAAGGCTTTTGGAAGCGATGTCTTTTGATCAAGATACTGGTTATGAGTTGGCAATGTTATTAGCTAAATCATTTCATTTATACGATGTATCAGAACAAGAAAAAATATTCAATACGATTCTTCAGATAAATCCTAAATGGCAGAAAACTACTTTTTTAGGCAAATGGGATATGAAATCTGTATATCAAGGCACCTATATTGGATTACAAAGATATGAATTTTTATGTTTGCTCAATATTATAGATATAAAAAAGTTTGGTTATTTCAAAGAATTTCAAGAATTGAAAAGAAAATTCCATTGGTATAAGCTGAATAAGCCTCATAAATCAAATGTTAGTGTTGCTGGAGCACCATTAAAGCAAGAAGTTTATAAAAAAATGAGTTTAGAACATTGGCTACAATCGATGAAAATTTTTGATGGCACCAACTCAAGAAAAAGTATGAATAGTTTTTTTAGAGGCGGTAAAACTGAACATCATAGGCAATTTGAAAAAGAAGTTACTGAAAAACCAGATAACTTTTATGATTTATTGCTACAGTTAAAATCAGAAAACATCCATGCGGATTATTTGTCGGCTGGATTAAGTGGATTAATTGCATCTAACTATGATGAAGAGAGAGTTTTAAAAATTATTCATCTATATTCAGATATAGATAATAGTTGGTTAAAACGGACGATTTTAAAAGCAATGAAACATTTAATACATCAGAATAAATTTGATGAAAGTTTCATATATATTTTAGAAGCCAATCAAAATATTCGATATGAAGGTTTAGTTAGAGATCAAGAGAAATTTCAAACGATACATGATCATATGTCAAGTGCAATAAATTCTTTTGAGGGTGAATTTGCAGAATTACTTCCCTTGGTCTATACGAACGTATTTCATGATGAGAGTGGCAAAAAAAGAGTTTTAAGCCTTGTAAATAATATAATTCTTGATAGTGAGAGTTTCGTCATTTTTGGATTATTGAGAACTTTAGGTAGCATCGAGTCTGTCGATAAAATTGTATTTGCAAAGCTTTTAGTTGACCTTATAAAAAAAGATGAAATAGGACAAGTTTCAATTTATTCATTACAAAATCTTCATTATTTATACGGCAATAGTTTCATTACAAAAGAAGAGTTAATTGACTTCACTAAAAAAGCGCTTTCTTTTGTAAAACAAGTCAAGGATCGAGAAGATTCTCACTATATACAAAACTTAGGTATGTATTTGTTTTATTATTATTTACATGAAAATGATGAAATATTTGAAGAACTACTAAATGATGCAATCGATTCAAATTCTCACATAATTCATGGGGTTTTACATCAAATTTTTGCACAAGAGTTACATTCAAAAGATAGAAAAAAAGTTGAAAAATCCAAACAATTTATATTAAAGTTTAAAAATAGTGACAACAATGATTATTTCTATACATTTGATCTCATCAAGATGAATGGATTAAATTTTATTCAAAATGACTTTGATTTTGTGAAAAGTTTGGCTCAATCCATTCACATAAGAAGAGAAACGAATAGTTTTATAAATTATTTGAAAAATGAGTATCATTTAGATACAGCTATTTCTGAAAAAATCTTTGAACTTTTAGAGATAGTAATAGACAATATTGATGCCAATAAAGAGATGGGTTATTATGATTCAAGACCGTTGATCGAGTTTATTTTAGAGCTTAATACTAGAACAAAATCTGATGAAAAGAAAATAGCTCTATTGGATTTAATGGATAAGTTTTTAATGAGCGACACATTAAGAGACACTACTAAAGCGGCAATTGATTGAGAGACTTGGGATAGGATTGATAAATTTATTATTATGTTCTATCCAATCGAAAATTTGACGTTTGAGAGTTCTTCGGGACGATTTCTCTTCATATCGTAAATACCCTCGAAATTATAAGGGAATTGACCGTTAAATTCACCGATTTTAGCCCCTTCTGAAGTGGTTTCGGCGTAGTAGAAGTTTTTCCCTTCTATTTTAAGACTGGCACTTAGAAAAGGGAGGTCGTCGGTATCACTGAGATGGACAACGACAAAAACATGATGAGGTACGTAGACAAAGCGATACTCATACCCTTTTTCATTCAGTAAGGAAGCAAAGAGATTCGATTTATCGTCACAATCCCCCCAGTTGCTCTCTACCACTTTTTTGGCATTACGGCTAGTATAGTCAGTTTTATAGGGGATATTAGTGACATAGTCGAACATTTTTTGAACTTCGCATCCTTGATCGTTGTTGCAACCTTCGGTAAGCGTATTAGCGAGTTTCGAGAGTTCTCCCTCACGTGCTAAATTCGTTTTAATCACCATCCCTTCCAGTTCAATAACTCCACGATCAAAGATGCTGACCATTTGAGGGGAATGTTTCGGGATATAGGGGCGTAAATCCCGTGTTTCAATCCAGGTTATTGAAATCCCTGCATAGGTAAAGATTCCTACCACTCCTCCCACAAGGAGCAGGCTTAGAAAATTTGCCTTCGATTTTTGACTCGGGCGTTGGTGGTGATAAAGTGCTGATTTGAGAATTTCACGATAAATAAGTATCGCCAGAAGAAGGATAAGGGTTATTTTTATCCACAAGTCCATAAAGCCTCTTTGTTGGAGCGTTTCATCCGTTTGATCGCGAGTTCCCGTTTGAGTGCAGTGCTTTTATCGCTGTATTCTTCACGGTAGATCAATTCTACGGGACGACGCGAACGGGTATATTTTGCCCCTTTGTCCGACGTATTATGCTCCATCAACCGTTTTTCAACATCGATTGCTATCCCTGTGTAATAGGTATCGTCACTGCATTTTAGAATATAAAGAGTGTAGGCTTTTTCGGATGATTTCATAACTGAGAGTATACGATATAATGGCTTTTATGGAACTCAATAGCATTTTGAAAACTCTTTTAACCACTGCTGCTCCAAGTGAGAAAATAGCCCTCTTTCGAGAGTTTTACGATGCCTATCGTCGCGGCGAGATTACACGAGATGACGAAATTAAGCCTATCGCTTTTAGCCACCCCTCCTATCGTGATTTTTGTACGGTGATTGATCCGAAAAAGGTGCCAAGACGTACAAAACTCAATACCCCGCAAGGTCAGATATTGCTTCTTCATGCAATCGCTCATATTGAATACAGCGCAATCGATCTTGCCCTCGATGCCGTGTATCGTTTTCGCGGATTAGGTGAAAATTTTGAACGTGATTGGTTAGAAGTAGCCGATGATGAAGTACGCCATTTTGAGATGATAGAGGTATTGCTCCATGAGTTAGGGAGTTTTTACGGGGAGTATCCGGTACATGACGCTTTGTTTGAAGCCTCTATGCGGACACTGGATTTGCATGAGCGGATGGCAGTAGTGCCGAGATACCTTGAAGCCAACGGCTTGGATGCGACCCCCCTTATATTACGTAAATTACAGCCTCATGCATCGGATTCCATGATACAAAAAATCATGGGGGCACTTCATATTATTTTAGAGGAAGAGATCGATCATGTCCGTAAAGGGGATGTGTGGTTTGAATACGCTTGTTCACAAGAGAATAAGGGGATTTCAAGCTATTTTGAAATCATTGAAAAACACTACCCCAACAGTTTTCCCCGAAGAATTGATATTAACTGTACAGCGAGAGAGCAAGCCGGATTTCATAAAGATGAATTGGAACGTATTTCTCCCTCAAAGTGTTAATAACTTCGTTACTAAAATTAGTTATAATGCAAATAGTTAATACTAAAGTAAGGTTAAATAGTGGGTAAATACGAACTTGTCAGCCGGTACTTGAGCGAATTTTTGGATCAAGAAGTTCGTAAAACAGGTCTGAAAAAAGTGCTTTTAGGCTTGAGCGGCGGTATTGATTCAGCCGTTGTGGCTGTATTGGCGCATCGTGCATTCGGTGATGACTTACTCTGTATTAAAATGCCTTCACACTATTCATCTCAAAACTCATTGGATGATGCAGATGAATTATGCGAAGTATTCGGACTCCGATCCGAGACGAAAAGCATTGAACCGATGCTTCGTGCTTATGAGTCTACCGATATGACACCGCTTCGGATAGGGAACCTTTCAGCACGGTTACGAATGGTAACGCTGTTCGATATTTCGGCGCGTGAGGGGGCTTTGGTTCTAGGAACCAGTAATAAAAGCGAACTGATGCTCGGATACGGAACATTGTACGGAGATTTAGCGAGTGCGCTCAACCCTATCGGTGATTTGTATAAAACCGAAGTATTTGAATTGGCCCGTTATTTAGGGGTTCCAAGCCCGATTATTGATAAACCTCCCTCTGCTGATTTATGGGCAGGGCAGAGTGATGAAACGGAAATAGGTTTTCCGTATGTAGATTTAGATCGTGTGTTAAAGCGTTACGTTGAAGAACGGCATACCGTTGAAGATATGATAGCCGATGGAGAAAACTCCCAATTAGTTGATATGATAGTAAAGAGAATTTATCAAAATCAATTTAAACGGCGTATGCCTGTAATCGCAAAATTGACATCACGAACACTTAATCATGATTTTAATTATCCTAGAGATATTACCCTATAAAAAAGGAACAGAAAATGAGTATCCCATTCTATCGTGTCGAAGTCGGCGGAGATGAACGAGAAAAAATTGATGAAGTGCTCGACGGAGAAGCTCCGAATATCGTCGAAGACTTAGAAGCGGCATTTGAATCGTATATCGGAGCAACGTACGCTTTGGCTACTTCACACGGCACGGCAGCACTTCATTTGGCAATGTTGGCGATTGATCTCAAGCGAGGCGATAAAGTGCTCTGTTCTATTAATGCGTACCCCTCCGTTCCCGAAGTGGTACGTCATTTCGATGCAGAGCCGATCTTTATCGATATCAATCCCGATACGTTTACCATCGATTTGGATAAACTCGAAGCTTACTTGGCTGAAAACAAATCCAAAAAACTCAAAGCGGTCATTGTCTCTCATATCGCAGGTCAAAGTGTCGAATTGGATCGATTGTATGCGATGGCAAAACAATACGATGTTAAAATCGTAGAAGATGCTTCGGATGCTTTGGGTGCAATCTACAAAGGACAAAAAATCGGCTCTACCGGTGCCGATATCACCTGTTTTGATTTTAGCCCTCATCTACGCCGTAATGTTTGTAACGGCGGAATGATGGTGTGTGACGATGAAGATATCATGGAACGTGCACGCTCACTTCGCAATCATGCCATGGTAGTAGAGGATGAGGGGCTAGGATACATCTATGATGTTACCGATATCGGAAGTCAATACATGATGAGTCCTCTCGATGCGGCAACGATTATCATTCAGCTTGAGAAACAAGATGAAAATATTGAGCGGCAACGTCAAATCGCTGAAATATTCAATGAACGTCTTATCGATGCACCGCATATCAGACTTCCTATCGCCAATGAAGAACATGCTTATTCGTTGTATATTATCAAGGTCGATAAAAATCGTGACTCATTTGCGCGGGAACTTTCTCTACGGGGAATCGAGTGTGGTCTTCACTACATTCCGCTTCATTTATTGAGTTATTATAAATCAAAATACTCCTTACGGGTTAATGATTTTCCAGTGGCTCTTCGTAACTATCAACAAGTACTTTCTATTCCGAATTATGCCGCACTCAGCGACGATGAAGTCGAAGAGATTTGTGACGCAATTTTGGATGTAGCTTCAACACGCGTTTGAAACGTTTTTGGGTACTGTGGGGTGAACGGTATTTTTACAACCCCTCACTGAGCCAAAAAATCCTCTCCCTATTACTTTTACCGCTAAGCTGGATCTACTGTTTGGGGGCATACGTACGCTATCGCCGCAGTGTCCCTAAATCTTTAGGGATTCCTGTCGTGAGCATCGGTAACCTTACCCTCGGCGGTAGTGGAAAAACCCCCGTCGTCATTGAATTGGCAAAACACTTTGAGAAGCCGGCTATAGTATTGCGCGGATACGGACGACAAAGCCGTGGAATGGTTGTTGTCAAATATAAATCAACAATACTGTGCGACGTGATTCGAAGCGGTGATGAAGCGATGCTTTATGCCGAGTATTTGGAAAATGCTACGGTGATTGTCAGTGAAATCAGAGAACGGGGAATCGCAGAAGCTGCATCGATGGGGTGCGAAGTCGTATTGCTTGATGATGGGTACGGCAAACACTCTATTGAGAAGCTTGATCTTGTAATTGCCGTCCCGACCACGAACCCTTTTTGCCTTCCCTCAGGACCGTATAGAGAGCGTTTGTGGAGTAGCAAAGAGGCTATCGTGTTGATGGAAAAAGTGGCTTTTCAACGTTCCGTGAGTATTAAAAATCCAACGGAAAAGATGGTATTGGTAACCGCAATCGCACGTCCTGAGAGACTTGATCCTTATCTGCCGGAAGTGAGTGAAAAAATCTATTTCGAAGATCACCATTTCTTTACCCAAGGGGAATTGGAAATGATTGTTGAGCGTACCGGTGCGACGAGTCTCTTGGTAACTTCAAAAGACTTGGTTAAAATGTCGACCTATAAAAAACTCAATCTTTCTATTTTGGAACTTTCCATTACGTTGGATGAGGCGTTAATAACTACTGTGAAGGACTATGTAAATGCAGCGAAAAATTGATACCGTCAAAACTCTAATGGATGCTATGCCGTTCATTAAAGAGTTTCGTGATGAAATCGTTGTCATCAAATACGGCGGTTCCGCTCAAACTTCCGATGAACTCAAGGCTAAATTTGCCCAAGATATTGTTTT
>JAGXHZ010000051.1 GCA_024635855.1 Sulfuricurvum sp. | reverse complement strand
TTTTTACACGCTTCGGATCGTACCTTGACCTCTATTGTTGACGGTCATAAGAATATTGAGGGAGAAAGCGCGACTCTATCCGTGTTGCAAAAAATCGTTGTCATTATCGGTATCGGCGGAAGCATCGGCGTGCTCATCTATGCCCTTATTGTCCCCAATAATCCCTTAATTGCTTCCCACACACCAAAAATGGACTACGCAAAAGAGCTTCCTTTGTTTGTCAACGAATGCGCTTCGTGCCATACTCTCTATGCGCCCACACTCTTGCCTAAACAGTCGTGGACGAAACTGATGGGGGAGCTTTCCAATCACTTTGGGGACGATGCTTCGCTCGATCCTGCCGATAATCGTTCCATTTTAGAGTATCTCCTTGCGCATTCGGCTGAAAACTTAAAACAAGAGATGTCGGTTAAAATGATGCAAACGCTCCCAAATCAAGGTATCATAGCAATAACACAAACACCGTTTTGGAAACAAACCCATCGGCATATTCCAGCTGAGGTGTTCAAAAGCAATCTCGTTAAAAGCCGTGCCAACTGCAAGGCATGTCATAGCGATGTGGAACAGGGGACTGTTGAAGACAATGCAATCAAAGCTCTGCCAAAAGGATAAAAATGAAGTCATTTATCATGATACTCTCACTGTTATGTTTTGTGTGGGCAGATTCTGACGATCACCGACGTTTCCCCATGGATTTAAATGATCTACAACTTACGAAGCAACAACATCAAGCGATTGAAGAAACCATGCGAGAGTATCAAAGCTCTTCTCGCCTTTATCACAAACAAAATACTAAAACACAGCAAGAGCTCAATGCCCTATTTTTAAATCCGACCTTTGATGAAAAATCGTTTCGTGCTAAAAGCATGGAGATGCAGACAATCTCAGTAGGTATTCAAATACGGCTGCTTGAAAACCTTCATAAGATTTTAACTCCACCGCAAAAACAAAAATTCATCCGCCACATGCAGGAGTGGGAAATTGAGTAAAAAAGTCCTTCTCATCGAAGATGATATAGCGTTGCAAGAGCTGATCATCGCGTATCTCGAGCCGTTTGGGTTTACCACCTTCGGGTATACTAATCCTAAGTTGGCTCTTGATGCTTTATTGGTGCGTAAAGAACCGTTTGATATCGTCGTTCTCGATCTTATGCTTCCCGAAATGGATGGATTTGATGTCGCAAAAATGATCAAGCAACAGCTCGACATTCCCATTATAATCTCTTCTGCCCGCACCGATCTTGGCAATAAAATTTACGGTTATGATCTTGGCGCCGATGATTATTTAGACAAGCCGTATGAACCGCGAGAACTCGTACTTCGTCTCGAAGCCGTGCTGCGTCGTTACGGTCATAAAAATACATTTACCGTATCGGATTTTACGATTGATGAATCCAATAAATCCCTCACAATGGACGGATATGGAATCGATTTAACGCGAATAGAATTTGATATTTTTCTCCTCTTGGTAAAAAATCGCGGTAAAAATCTATCGCGCGATCAAATCATCCACGCGCTTGGATTGGATGAAGAGATCAAACACCGTACTATCGACATGCACATCAGTAATCTCCGTCAAAAAATAGGTGACGATGCCAAAGAACCCCTTTACATAAAGTCGGTGTGGGGCATCGGCTACAAATTTACAGGGTAATACATGTCTATATTTACTAAAATAACGTCATTATTTCTTATCAGTTTGACCCTAATGATTGGAATTGGCTATCAAATTGACACCATAAATACTCAAAAATACGAAGCTCTTGTACTACAAAAGTATCTTCTCGATGGGCGTAAAATATTTGCGTGGATGGCGATTACTTCAGGGAACGAACTGGAGGGGAAACTCAAAACATTAAACCTGACCAAAACTTCTCCCAGCACGCCCAAGCGCTATATCATGCAACAGCCGCATACCTTTGGTTTATTTGAAATCTTCGAGGAGCAAAGTGGCGATTACATCCTGCATGTCCGCTATATCGATGAGGAATTGTATCTTCGCGATACGACGCTTGGAGAGGCAAAAAAAGATGGGTGGATAGTTGGTTCTCTTGTTGCTTTGGATATCGCAGTATTGGCTATTATTTTCTTCATCATCCTTCGGATGCTTTCGCCATTACGCTCCATAGCATCCAGTATGCGTAAATTTACTACCGGAGACTATCAAAACCGCAGTCATATCGACTCTCATGATGAGATAGGTGAGGTAGCACATACCTACAATGAGATGGCACGTAGCATTGAAAATTTAATCCTCTCCCGAGAAGAATTACTTCGTGACGTAGGGCATGAACTTCGTACCCCAATCTCTCGAGGACTCTTTGCATTGGAACAGATTCCATCCTCAAGCGCCAAAGAGATGATCAAACGTTCTTTTGTAGAGCTCGATCAACTGACACAAGAACTCTTAGAAATCGAAAAACTTCAAGCAACCGATACAATAGATACTCAAACATTCAGTGCCGAAACACTCCTGCTAGAAGCGCTGTCCAAACTCCATCTCGTTGACGAATCAGCAATAAAAATCGAACTAAAAACCAATTTTTCCCTTATCGGTGATTTGAAATACCTCTCACTTGCTTTGAAAAACCTCCTTGACAACGCCCTCAAATATACCGATCAACTCCCCATTACTCTTGAAGTAACGTTGAATAAAATCAGTGTCATTAATCATGGAGAACCCTTGGAAAAAGAGTTTGAATATCTCCTGACACCTTTTACACGTCAGGAACGTTCACGCACGACACAAGGATTTGGATTAGGGCTTAATATTGTCAGTAAAATCATTAACAAACATGGGTTTTCTCTCGTCTATCATTATGACCATGGATCTCATTGCTTCTCTATTATTACCAATCATCAACATTAAATGCTACAATAGTATAAATTTAAAAAAGGGAAATATTTTGGTACGAAACAGTTTTGTAAAAGTGATGATATTAATCTCGATCGGGTTATTTATTTGGCTTTTTTTTCCTTTTTTAAAAAGTTTTTTTGTGGCATTACTGCTTGTAACAGCGTTTACCCCTTTACATATCCTGTTTGAGGGCAAACTCAAAAAATATCCGAAAATAGCTGTTCATGCCCCTATTCTCACCGCCGGTGCTATGACTCTCTTCTTAATCACAATCCTCTTTGTCCCCATACTTTTTTTCGTCTATTACATTATCGCACATCCGGCAGAGCTGTATGCCATAGGAAAAACTTTTTATGGACAAGGAACACATATCCTTGCTCTCGCACCCGATTCGGTGGACTGGCTTAAAAAACCTCTTGAAATGCTTCGTGAAAAAGTGATTCTAAATCAAGAAAAAATAGTTTCTACCGCCGTTGCCGGTTTAGGAAGCGGCGTTCTTGGTCTTATGAGTGCATTGGGCGATATGGTAATGATTGTGATTTTCTTCTTTTTTCTCTCATGGTACCGACGCGATCTCACCCTTGCCATTACCCCTATCATTCCCATTAAACGCTCCATTCGTTTAGAATTTATATTGGATATGATTGCGACAACATCGACAGGATTTTATACCCTAATCGGCGTTGCGATTGCTCAAGGGTTGGCATTTGGAATATTTATCAGTTTCTTCGATGGATATGATCCCCTCTTGCTTGGGCTCATGATTGCCGTAACCTCTGTCATCCCTATCGTTGGAACCGCATTGATCTTTATCCCCGTTGCTCTCAATGAGTTTTTCAATGGTCATGCAATGAATGCCCTCATCATTTTTATCTATTCATGGGCAATGCTCTCATTTTTCATTGACAACATCGTGCGGCTTATTATCTTGCAGCAACTAAACCATCTGTTAAGTCACGGTCGTAAAGCTATCAATGATTATCTGATTTTCTTTGCCATTTTGGCGGGGTTGGCGACATTTGGATTCTGGGGATTTATTTTGGGACCTGCGATAGTCGCATTTGCCGTAACACTCTTGCGAATGTTACGACGCAGTCATGTGGTGCATTAAGCCTTTAGAGCCTGTAGCTCAGCACGAAGACGATTTAACTCTTCGGTGATGGCTGCGACTTCATCCGCTTTCCCCACCGTATCATCACTATGGGTATAACGCCCGATAGTGGATTGTAAACTGCTGGTCAATTGATCGAGCTTACCTTTTGCATTGTTAATCAGCTCATTGTGATCGATGTTAAGATTGTCTTCAAGCTCATGAATTTTATCGATGATATCATCTTGATGCTTGATGGCATAGTACGTTGCAACGCCGCCTAGTACCGCTCCGAGTAAAAGACTAAGGGTGTTATTTTGGTTCATGATATTCTCCTTGGATTTAGTTGGATTTCTTTTTTAACATTTGAGACAGTGCCCCAATAGCAAGTGAACCAAGCGTCACTTTAGCAATACCATTGGAGGCTTTAAGCGCGAGACTTTTGGTTTCATCGTGTAAATAAGAGATTAAATCGTGCAATTCATGCAGTGAGAGTTTTGATTTATCACTGAGTGCGCGCGTTTCTTCTTTGAAATGAGCGATTAACTCATTTAATTCATGCAGTGTCAATGCGACTTTGGTCGTGAGAAAGCTAATCTCGTTTTGGGCAAGTCCTATAAACTCGTTCACACGTTTCATCGTTTTAAGGGTTTGCAATCCAATTATGATAATCACGGCTGTAATAAATACCATACAAAGAGCAATAATTCCCACAAAAATAGTCATTAATTCAGCTTCCATTGTATGCTCCTAAAAATAATATCGTCTGATAGCGTAACCAAAGGTTTCTTAAGTGGCACCGCATTGGTTACGTTATGATAAAATTATACCAATCAAATGAACAACAAAAGGATTTCAATGCAAATACTGTTTTATTCCATCCTTGCAATCATGTTCTTCCTAAGCGGATGTGCAACAACAGAGTATGGAACAAACGTCCCTAAAACTTCTTTGGATGGTCAATGGAAGTCCACTACATCGAAGGCAACAGTCCATTTTGACAAAGGTAAAATAAGTGGAAACGATGGATGCAACCAATTTATTGGAAGCTACGCAACGCAGGACAATACCCTGAGCGTATCAGACAAGATGATGTCTACCATGATGGCATGTTCTGATATGGAGAATTCAACCGCATTCAAAAATAGTTTAATAAACGCTAAAATTTACGAAAATGACGGTAAAAAATTACTCTTACTCGGAGGCAAAGGGGAATCGCTTATTGAGTTAAAAGCACTGTCAAGCACTCTCGAAGAGGGACTTTATCACATTAATCATCTCAATAATGGGAAACAAGCTGTTATCACACTTCAAACGCCCATCAGTATGCAAATCGAACCGGATGGAAAAATGTTTGGAGACACAGGCTGCAATCAGTACACCACTTCATACACCATCAAAGGCAATCAAATCACTATCGGTTTTCCAGCAACGACACGTAAAATATGTCCACCCGAATTTATGGAGCAAGAAAAGCTATTTGTTAATGTTCTACCAAAAAGTTTCAAAATTGCGCGAAATGGTGAAAAGTGGGAAATTCGAGATGAAAGCGGTTCATTGCTCATGGATATAGTAAAAGATTAAACACTTATTTTGAGTAAAAAAACCTCTGCGCTTTCGGATGGACAAAACACAGTTTCTCCCATGAGCGATTGGGTTTTGTAAGCGTCACACGATGCGCTGATACCGAGCGTGAAAGTGCCACATAAAACTGTGACGGAGCGAAAATCTCGTTGGTCTCGATGACGTAATCGGCTAATGACATCCCTTGCGATTTATGGATGGTGATCGCAAACGCGAGAGTGATGGGAAACTGGCTCAATGTAATGAGCTTCTCTTCATTAAGCGATTTCCCCTTCTCTATCCACCTCGATTTCACCGTCTCTGCCCGATCCACTTTAACACTTTTACCGTCCTCTTTTTTGACCCAAATACACTCTTCTTCGATGGAGAGGATACGTCCTCGTTCCCCATTGTAGTAGTTCCACGAGTTGCGGGTAAAGAGGATGGGGGCTCCGAGTTTAAGGATCATCACACTCTCCAAACGCGATTCGCTCATAAACCGCTCTACATCACGGTCTTGCATCTTCTTATCGTGAATCGTAACATACGTAGACAACGCTATGGCTTCTCCGTTTAGATGTTCCAATTGTGCACGGTTATGATTTTGGGCGCTGATGTTTTTGCCGTACAGCAAGGTAATGGTGCTTTTATCTTCGTTTAACGGTCGTACCAACGCATCCAATGCAGACATAGAATCCTCATCGATTGATGCATGGCGAACACTCTCTAACAATGTCAAAAACTCTGCTTCATGGGTACGGTACGATCCTTCCAAATGAAGTGTTTCAAACGCAAACCGCTCCCAGCTAGGAGATTCAAACGCAAAATAAATCGGTTCATTTCCACGCGTTACCGGAGGAAGCTGCAAAAAATCCCCCACTACTATCAAACGCCCTTTAAACTCACTTTGGAGCAATCGAAGCCGTATCATATCCAACAACGCAGCTCCAACCATCGAGATTTCATCGATGATGATAATATCCATACTCCCCACGAGTTTGATGATTTTTTTCGCCGCATCGAGCTTGCCGTTGCGCTCCAGTTCTTCTTGAGAATTTGCAATCCCCAAATCAAAAAAACTGTGAAGCGTCTGCCCCTCAATCAACGTCGCCGCCATTCCCGTCGAAGCTAAACACGCTACTTTCAAACTTCTTTTTTTAACGTCCTCGATGATGGCACGCGTCAGAGTCGTTTTTCCCGAACCTGCACCGCCGGTAATAAAAAGGTTGGAGGTTTCTAAAATTTTCAGGGCTGTTTCAATCATACTTTTCCTTCATCACAATCACCCGTCCAAACGGAATCTCTCGTATCACAGGTGCAATCCACAATGTTTCATAATAGGGTTCTGTCATCGGAAATTTCCCGTCCAAATCGGTAAAATAAAGTAACATTTTCGGTGGCGACAACTGCATTTCAATGAACTCAAACACAGGGGTAAAATCGGTTCCCCCTCCTCCCTCTAGCGAATACGTTAGACTCTCACCATTCGTAAAACGCTGATGACTTCGAACGCGATCATCACATACCAGCAACTCAATACTGTACGAGCCAAAAAGTTCACAGATCGACTCAATCTCACCAATGAACTGCGCCAATACCACCTCATCCACCGAACCTGAACTGTCAATCGCAATGACAAGTTCCAAATGACGTGATGTTGCGCTTGGGAGATAAATACCGGCGTAAAGGAGTTTTTTAGAAGGGGGCATCATCGCATAATCTCTGACGTAGTATCCGCCAATGCAATCACGCAGCTCACTGCGCCAATCAATCACCCCTTTAAATACCATAGGAATTAATCGCTCCAATCCTTCGGGTAAACTTCCCATCTCTAAGCCTTTTTGAAGCGCATTTTGAGCTAATTGTTCGGTTTGCTCCGATTGGAGTTTTTGATCAAAAAGGAATGATGCAAGGTTTGGGTTACCGCAGGTATTCCTATAACGTAAAATTGGAATCTCAGGCTACAAAAACAACCAC
>JAGXHZ010000050.1 GCA_024635855.1 Sulfuricurvum sp. | reverse complement strand
GTTTGGAGCAACCATCTCCATACCTTTGCCATCAGGTCCATGACATGCCGCACATGTTCCAGCGAAAACATCAGCACCTTCAGTGCCTTTCAATCCACCAGCAACATATTTAGCTACAGCATCAATCTCTGCATCAGTAATCAATGCATTGGTATTAGCATTCATTAATCCATTACGATCAGGCATTGGCATGCTTGTTCCCAAAAGATTGTTGTTTGCACCGTTCATAACAGCATGTTTTACTGATTGCGCAGCAAGACGAACGTGTAAATCAGCTGCTTTTCCACCCATACCGTCTGCTTGTAAGCCATGACATGGTGCACATTGAACGATAAATACAGATTCACCCATCGCATTAAGCGTGGCATTATCCATATTTGCAAATTGCGCTTCGAATTTTGCATCGTGTGCTACAACTGCTTCATTATATTCACCGATTTGTGAATACGCGTTGACTGGGTATCCTGCAAGAAAATACCAAATCGCCCAAATAATAGAACCAAGAAAGATAACCGCCCATCCAAAAGGAAGTTCGTTTTTATACTCTCCAATTCCATCCCAATTCTCATCTACAAGCTTACCCGTTGCAGTATCGTTTTGCATTTGTTGCACATATCTAGTAACTACGAATGCTGTTATGATGACAAGAACAACCGCACCCAAAACAGCGAGTTTATTAACCCAGTCACCATCACCACCCATACCGCCGGCAGCGCCAACAGCTACGTATGTGAAACCAAGCATCGCAATTACAACTATGATAGCAGCTAAAACTGTCTTATTCATGTATGCCTCCTACTTTTTTATCTCATCGTTTTTTGAGATTTCCTCGATCGGTTGATCGGTGATATCATCATGGAGCGCGATATTGCCATATTTCTCATAATCGCGTGTCCCTTTTCTCTGTGAGCTGTACAAATGATAAATATACGCATACAACACTACCACCAAGAAGGTGGTAAAGAAAAAATATCCATACGCTTGAAATGTAGCAATATCCACGTCAATTTCCTTTTATTTCAAACTGTTAAGGTATGCAATAATTGCAACGATTTCAGGAATAGTACCTGCGGCAACTGCATCTTTAACATCTTGATCTTTCATATCCGCCGCAATCACTTTTGCTTCTTCAAGAGCTGATGCACGAGCACCTTCAACTGTATCGGCTAATGCAACTGTTGCTTTTGAACCGTCTGCCATTGGAATCTCTGCATTGTAAGGAACAGCAAACGCTTTCATTACCGTCAATTGCTCAGCATACGCTGTATCAACATCTGCAGTGTTTTTAAACATCCATCTATAAGCTGGCATAATAGAACCAGGAACAACTCCCTGAGGATCTTTCATGTGGTTTTCGTGCCAATCTGTTGTACGGTAGTTACCTACACGCATCAAGTCAGGACCAGTACGTTTTGAACCCCAAAGGAACGGACGATCGTATGCATATTCACCGCTCAAAGAGTAGTGACCATAACGATCCGTTTCAGATTTAAATGGACGAACCAACTGTGAGTGACATGCATTACAACTGTTTTTGATGTAAACATGACGACCAGCAAGTTCAAGCGTCGTATAAGGCTTCGTACCGATAACCGGACGAGATGCCTGTGCAAAGTTTGGCAGGATCTCAATAAGACCTGCAAACGCAATAACAACAAAGACAGCAACCGCAAAAAAGAACGGGTTTTTCTCTAACCAGTGAAACATTTTCCCCTCCTTAATTATGCGCCCATTGGCGATGCGTTTTGAAGTTCACTCTCTTCTACGCGACGAGAGCTTGTCATTGTTTTGTACATATTGTACGCGAACAAGAACATACCCACTAGATATAATGTACCACCAACCGCACGGATTGTAAAATATGGATGCAATACAGCAACTGTATCGATGAATGAGTAAGCAAGGTTACCGAATTCATCATGTGCACGCCACATCATACCTTGAGTAATACCGGCAATCCACATAGACGTGAAGTACAAGACAACACCAAGTGTTTGAATCCAGAATTGTGTATTCATCAACGATTTAGAATAAATCTCACGCTTAAATACACGTGGAGCCATGTGGAAAAGTGCCGCCATAATCATGAATGCAACCCAACCAAGAACACCATCATGAACGTGACCAACGATCCAGTCTGTAAAGTGAGCCAAAGCATTAACTGATTTGATCGCTTGGATTGGACCTTCAAGTGTAGAGAACATATAGAATGTTGATGCGAGAATCATGAATTTAATCAATGGACTTGCAGCAACTTGTTGCCATTCACCCTTCATTGTAAGAAGCATGTTGATCGCAGAACCCCATGATGGGAGAATTACAACAACAGAAAATACAGAACCCATCGTTTGCATCCAGTCAGGAACAGTCGAGAACAACAAGTGGTGTCCGCCAGCCCAAAGGTATACAAACATCAAGCCCCAGAATGCAAGGAGAGACAATTTATATGAATAAACCGCTTGCCCTGATTCTTTTGGAAGGAAGTAATAGATCATCGCTACGATAGGTACTGTGAAACCAAACGCAACCGCGTTATGTCCATACCACCATTGTACCAACGCATCATTAGTACCTGAATACATTGAAACTGAATGATACCATGCACCAATACCGCCTGAAGCGAAATACGTTGGGATAGCCATATTGTTAAAGAGATATAACATAGCGATACCAAGGAAGGTAGCAATGTAATACCAAATAGAGACGTACAAAGATTTTTCACGGCGAATACCGATCAAACCAAAAATACTCATACCCCATGTTACCCATACTACAACGACAGCGATGTCAATAGGCCATTCAAATTCAGCATATTCTTTAGACGTAGTGATTCCCAATAAAAGTGAACCAACAACCGCCACAACTACTAATAAATAAAGTGCAAAATGTAATTTTCCAAGGAACATCAAAAATTTTGACTCCGCCATAGAAACTTTCAATACACGCTGACCTATATAGTACCACGTAGAAAAAATACCACTAAGGGTAAATCCAAAAATGACTGCATCGGTGTGCAACGGACGAAGACGGCTAAAGTTTGTGTACTCCGCCAATCCTTCTCCTGCAAAGGTATTAACAGCAGGGAAAGCCATTTCCCATGCCAAAATTACACCGACAAGCATCCCGACAATACCGAGAACAACAGTTGTAAGCATAAACCACTTTGCAACCGTGTAATCATACTCCAATGGACGATTCTCCATTTACGACCTCCTTAAAGATTCAAAGCATAAGAGCCTATTTGTGTTTCTTAACACAAATGTAACATTTCTAGGCTATTAAACACTCTAATGATAGCCATGGATTCTTTTAATAAATCTTAAATAATTAAATATTTTGCTTGTTTGTCGAACTTAGTGATAAATTTAAGATTTTCAAAAGAATTAAGGGAAGAAAGGTAACACTCGCAGAAGTCGCAAAGCGGAGATTCCTCTCCGCTTGCATTTTATTCGTCGTATTAACGCGCGATTAAATTTAAAAATTCGGAAAAAATATAACGACTCTCTTTTGGTCCCGGACTTGCTTCAGGGTGATGTTGAACCGAGAATACATGACCGCTGTTGTATCGCAATCCTTCGATTGTATTGTCGAAAAGATTGATATGGGTGACGGTCGCAATCTCACGTACCGATTCAGGTACATTATAATTATGGTTTTGAGCCGTAATCTCAACCATTCCGGTCGTCACATTTTTGACTGGATGATTTCCGCCGTGGTGCCCGAATTTGAGTTTATGCGTATCGTATCCGTGAGCGATACTTAACAGCTGATGCCCCAAACAAATACCAAACAAAGGGATACGTCGAGCAATCAGCTTTTTGATTTCGTCTTGTTCATGCGTAAGAACCAAAGGATCTCCCGGACCATTCGAGAGGAAAACACCGTCAATTTCTTTGGCATCGTATCGTGCAATCAAATCATCTCCGCTAAAAGTATTTGGCAATACTTCAACTTCCAGTCCTGCTTGCGTAAGTTCATTCAAAATATTGCGCTTAACCCCAAAATCAATTGCGGCGATACGTGCTTTAACTTCAGGGGCATCGTTGTAGCGAAAATTAAACGGATCATATACTCCGTTGGTGTGCTTGTATGAAGTTTTGGTGCTTACTTCTTCAATGTAATTGACCTCTTCAATACGCGGTGCTGCTTCAAGAAGGGCTTTAAGCTCCTCTTTATCGCTCACTTGCGTTGAAGCAATCATCATCATAGCACCCTGCGTGCGAAGCATTTTGGTCAAAAAACGGGTATCGATATCACAAATACCGATAACTCCATGTTTTTCTAAAAAAGTATGCAATGCTTCTTGTGCACGGAAAGAGGAGTATTGACTTTGATATTGACGGACAATGACCCCTTTACAATGCGCGGCACAGCTTTCCATATCCTCTTCGTTTACACCAACGTTTCCGATTTCCGGCATAGTAAAGGTAATAAACTGTCCGGCATAGGAAGGATCAGAAATAATCTCTTGATATCCTGTCAATGAAGTGTTAAAAACGATTTCTCCAACACTTGTCCCTTTGGCCCCAAAGCTTTTTGCTTGAAGATAAGTCCCATTTTCGAGATAAATCCATACGTCACGCATCACGCCATCCCCCGTCTTGCTATTTCATCTTTGTAGAGTTTTTCGTACAGTATTTCATATTCGTCTGTTCCCGGAATCATACGGCGCTTGTACGTTTTGATTTTTTCATACACAGCGTTTTCAATTTCACTGGTATCGGCAATAAACGTTGTTATTGCATCATAAATAATATTTTTGATACGGTTTTCACTGACCTCGTAATGAATCAAATCTTCTTCGTACAATGCATCCAAAATTTTATGTGCAATATCCGAATAACGGTCTTCATACGACAAAATAACCCCAAACTCAGGTGCTAATTTTTTCTTAATCATAAAAAATAGCTGTCGCTCATCGGCTAAATAAAAATCAATCTGCTCCTCATTGGCATTGACAATTTCTTTAACTTTTTCTTCCAGCGCCATTTCACGCTTAACGCTCTCAATCAATATTTTTTCAGCTTCATGCGCCGTTGCTTCCAAGCCATGAGTCATCGTTACCAATCCACTGCGGTTAAGTTCTACGGCAATGCGACTCGAAATATGAGGTAAATGTGAGAGTGAAACTTTCATGAGTAGCCCTAGTGTACTTTTTTGTTATTGTACTTTAGATGACCTCTAAAATGGCTTAGAAAGCTTTTTTGTAATGCCATAATGTAAAAAATGCAACTGTGCCACCTAAAATCAAGCCTCCCAGTACATCTAAAAATACATGTTGTTTGATTGCCATTGTAGAGTACACTATTCCTAAACACCATAGAGTATTTATCCCGATAATAATTTTTGTTCCCCGCATCTGCTTTAAATGCAAATGAAGCCAAAAAAAGGAAAAAAAAGCTGTTGCAACATGCAAAGAAGGAAAGGCATTTCCCCCCATATCTACTGATTTTAATAATTCCATATTAGACGATGCAGCCCAATCATTACTATTTTGAGAAATAACCGTTGGGAAAAAAATGTAAAAGAGTATCCCAATTATTGAAACTGCCCCAATGTACGCACCGTAGTAGAATAGCTCTTTTTTACTCTTTATAAGTGCGGGAGGAAGTGATACATATACCCATAATGAGAGATAAAAATAGAGATAAAAATCATTAAAAGAAATCCATCTATCAACAAAGACCAATGGAATTTGTGTCACAGTGTAAAAATGATGCGTTAAAAGATAAAAGTAGAGAGCAAAAAAAAGAGCAATAAAACTCATCGTTCCCACGGCTTTTAAACACCAATGTGCCCATAATCTGCAAGCTAAATTTTTAATGAACGAAGGACCATCTTTTTGATAATCAGCAGTACCGCAAATATTCACACGAGCTCTTTGCTTATTTCGATGGAACAGGCGGCATACGGCGTAATGCGGCAGTCACTTCTGATGCTTTTTTAGGATCCATTTTTCCTAAAATTTGCCCCACTACTTTCGAATTCAACGTACTCATAATCTCAGCCACTTCATTTGCTCCCATTTGTGAAAGAATCCCCGATGCGGCTCCCGGCTTCATTTTTGCAAAGGTTTGAGAAACTTTGTCACTTTTGAGCTGTTTCATCTCATCTAAAATCTTTTTATTCTCACCAACCATTTTTTTAATGGAAGCTTCTCGTGTTTTTATTTCAGCGAGCTTTTGATCTACCGCAGACCCTTTCCCCTGAACCATCGCCTCTTTTTTCTTTAATAAATCTTCCGTAGCACGCTTAAGTGCATCGAGTGATTGCTTTTGTTCATCAATCTTTCCAAGCTCAATTAATAATTCATTTTTTCGAGATTCAAATATTTTTGTACATTCATACGATTTATTTTGTGCTCCCAGAACGACACCAAATGATAGTAGCAATATAAGTAGTATTTTCATAAAGGCTCTCTTTTGTAGGTCATGACCCCGATTTCATCGAGCATTTTAGCCTCTTCTTTTTTAATTTTGGCATTGTGTGCTTGTGTCTCTTGTAATTCGAGGTATTTAAACTTTTCATACTCCATCATTGCAGCTTTAAAGTGCTGCTGCATCTGATACAAATGTTGTTGCGCTTTGACTAGATTATAAGCACACTGTTCTATTTCATAATGTTGGGCTTGAATGAGTATTTGTGATTGGGTAAATTCACTAACCGTGCCGCTAGTGGGTAGACCAAGAGATTGAAGAAGAATGTATGCATTATCAAGAGCAATTGAAGCAAGTGTTAACAGGCTATTTGCCCTGACAAGATCACGCTCTGCACGGTCAAGCTCTTTTTTTTTGAGCTTGACCAGAGGAGTGTATTTTGATTTCACAATTTACAGTAAAATAGTATCGTTTCGATCAGGTGAGGTCGAAATCATCCCGATTTTGGTCTGGGTTAGTTCTTCAAGCGCTTTTAGATACTCTTGTGCCGTTACAGGAAGATCTTCAAAACGGCGTACACCCTCGGTTTTGTCCCATCCTGCAAAGGTTTTATAGATCGGGTTAACGGCTTCAAGATCCAATGGCATATAATCGATCACTTCACCGTCAAGTTCATAGGCAATACACACTAAAATCTCTTCAAATCCATCGAGGACATCGAGTTTCATAATGGAAAGATCATCGCATCCGTTGATTCGGCTTGCAAAGCGGCATGCTACGGCATCAAACCAACCGCAACGTCGCGGACGACCTGTTGTGGTTCCAAATTCACGACCCGCTTTACGTAGGCGCTCACCGGCTTCACCATGATCTTCGGTAGGAAAAGGTCCATTTCCGACACGGGTGCAGTAGGCTTTTACAATTCCCGTTACTTTTCCGATGTCTTTAGGATTGACCCCAAGACCGGTACATGCACCTGCTGAGATTGTTGATGAACTGGTCACGTAGGGGTAAGTTCCATGGTCGATGTCCAGCATCGTACCCTGCGCCCCTTCGAGAAGGATTTTTTGCCCTTCGTCCATCATTTTCCATGCCATGTGTGTCGTATTTGCCAAAAATGGAACCAATGCTTCCGCAAACGTTGTGAGTTCTTTGGTGAGTTCCTCGCGGTTTGGCAATGAAATATCTAACGCTTCAAAAATCGCTTTATTTTGAACAAAATACTCTAATACGCGGTTCGTTAATGTCTCAACGTTACGAAGTTCACCCAAACGAAAGCCTGCACGAGCGATTTTTTCGCTGTACGCAGGTCCGATTCCGCGACCTGTTGTACCGATCGCTTTTTCACCGCGAAGTATCTCTTTTGCCTGATCGATGAGGGTATGAAACGTCAAAATCATGTGGGCTGATTCTGAGACGAACAAACGTCCAAGAAGATTGTCAAACTGTTTCATCTCTTTGATAAGTGCTTCGGGAGAAACCACGACACCGTTACCGATAATATTGATTGCTTTTGGGTTTAAAATTCCGGATGGAATCAAATGCAATGCATGAGTTTTACCGTCAACCACGATGGTATGACCGGCATTATGTCCCCCTTGATAACGGGCAACACAATCGTATTTTTGCGCCAACAAGTCAACAATCTTACCTTTTCCCTCATCGCCCCATTGTATTCCTACGATTAAATCCGCTTTCATTTTAAATCCCCAGTGTTATTTATTTTATCGATTAATGCGTCTGTATAGATGGCAAAGCCAACCGATACTGTCTCTTCGTCTTTGTAACGTCCGCCCATTGCAAATACTTCATTTTCTTCAATCACACGGAAAAAAAGTTCATCATAATAGAGCATTTTAGCGTAATATAAAGGGGCAATAACCACATTTGGATATTCTAACCCTGCACACAACGCTTGAATCTTGAGTAATTCAACACGAATTTCTTCTGGTACTAAGCTCAAAAGCGGTTCAATTTGCTCAAATTTCTCCAAATAAACCAATTCTCGTAACCAATCAATCTCCAAAGATAAAAATTTCTCGATATTGACATGACGGAAATCGTCCAACTCCAATCCAAGAGTTTCGGAAAGAATTCGAGGAATATTAATATTCGAAATTTGGAGCAAGGGCTGGATCTTCAAGCTTTTAAAAATCGTCGTTGCTTGTTTCAAAGCAACGGCAAGATTAGGTTCGCCTAAAATCTCAACTCCGATTTGGTACTGTTCGATGGAAGGATAACGATAGACAGGTTGAATGTAAAACCATTTTTTATGTTCCGTATTTCCGCCCAAACGTTTACCTAAAATTCGCACCACATCAATGGTCGAATCAGCTCGCAAACTCATCGAGTGGTTTTCACTGTCGCTGAGACGAATAAGCTCTCGCTCATCGCAAATGCTTTGGTGCTGATGATAGGAAAAAAGAGGAGTAATGATCTCTTCAAACCCTGCTTCGCTTAAAAGTGCGGCTGCTTTATTTTCGATAAAACGTTTCGTTGCAGCTGTCGCAGCAAAATAGAGCTTAGATCCTTCAGGAATTTCGTGTTCAAAAATCATCGTTACAGCCCAAAGTAAATGGTATTAAAGATACGATTTGCCGTCCCGTCAAAAGTTCTTCGACCCATTTTATCCAATGCGAGTTCTACACTGTTAACGACCCAAGCTGCCTCATAGACATTTATGAGTCCCATGTGGTTGATACGAAAAATTGTGTCTTTAATATGATCCTGTCCGCCCGCGACATTGACTTCAAACTCTTTTTGTAACAATGCTCGGATTTTTTTGGCTTCAGGGTCACCGATGGTTGTCATCGAATCCGCCGGATTTGTCGGATAAATACTCAAGCCGATTGCCACCATAGCTTCTCTCGTTGCTTGTGCACGAAGCGCTGTTTGAGCATATAATCTTTCGAGTCCGCCCTCTGCTTTGATACGGTTTAGAATACTCTCTAAACCAATCGTGATCGTCGTTGCAGCCGTCCATGCAGTGGTATTTTTTCGCTGATTTTTAATCTCAGTGGCAAGGTTGAAATAATAGCCTTTGCCTTTTCCAATTTTCTCAATCGCTGCATTGGAAAGACCCATAATAGCAAGCCCCGGAGGGAGCATCAATGCTTTTTGGCTTCCTGAAATCAAACAGTCGATATTCGTTACGTCGATTTTCTCAACGCCCACTGCCGTAATACCGTCAGCAATGACCATAATAGCAGGATTGTGCGCTTTTACTGCACGTGCAATGGCTTCAACGCTGTGACGAAGTCCGCCTGCCGATTCACAAATTTGAATCGCGATTGCATCAATATCCGAATTTTCATTAAGTGCGGTCATTACCTCTTCTACGGTTGCAGGAGTGTCCCATTCGTGTTTAATCTCCACATTGGCGATTCCGTGAGCTAACGCAATCTTACCAAAACGCTCACCGAATTTTCCCGAATTAATAGAGAGAAGTTTGGAGTGAGCAAGATTAATAACCGCCCCCTCCATCGCACCCGTACCGGAAGAGGCAAGCATCAACACCTCATCCATTCCAAGTAATTCAAATAACAATGTGCGCGTTCGCTCAAAAATCGCTTCAAACTCCGGCGTACGGTGATGAATGGTTTCACCTGCCATCGCGACACGGACAGATTCGGGTACTGGGGTAGGTCCTGGAGTAAAGAGGAGCATGTTTTTCCTTGAATGTTTATAGAGTATATTATTAATACCAAATGTGCGAATTATAGCCAAGAGGAAGTTAGGGGAGGTTTAAGCTATAATAACGTTAAAAAAAAAGGGTCTTGTATGACTTTATTTGATGCCTTGTTTTTAGGTGCCCTTGAGGGGGTAACCGAATTTCTTCCTGTCTCCTCCACGGGTCACCTCATTTTAGCTTCTCAACTTTTAGGACTGGAACAAACCAATGCACACAAAGCATTTGAAGTAGCTATCCAACTGGGAAGTATCCTTGCGGTCTTATTTTTATACGCCAAAGATCTTATTAAAGATAAAACGCTTTGGATCAAGCTTGCCGTTGCCTTTATACCGACTGGCGTACTTGGATTTCTTTTTTACAAGCAAATAAAATCGCTTTTTGGTGTTGAAACCGTCAGTATTATGCTTATCGCAGGGGGAATTATTTTCTTAATCGTTGAATATTTTCGTCGTGATAAAGCCATCGACTCAGGAAAAGATCTCAGCGAGCTCACCTACAAAGAAGCTTTCTTCATCGGTATTTTTCAAAGTCTCTCTATGATTCCGGGGACAAGCCGCTCAGGAGCAACGATCATCGGCGGATTATTCCTCGGTTTAAAACGTAAAAGTGCGGCAGAGTTTTCGTTTCTCTTGGCAATTCCTACCATGATGATTGCCACCGCTTACGATTTGATCAAACATCGTCATGAGATGATCGTCGATGATTACTCAATGCTCGCAGTTGCCTTTGTCACCGCATTTGTTTTTGCATTCTTTACCGTCAAACTCTTTGTAGGATTTGTGAGCCGTCACACGTTTGTTCCGTTTGCTATTTATCGGATTATCGTGGGTCTCATTTTCTTTTATTTTGTGGCGAGCATGCCGGTTTAAGAGCGCTGCCTTCTAATTTGATCAATCAAAATTCTCGCCAAATTCAATCCTTTTGAACGGTGAGAAAGTCCCACTTTCACCTCACTGCCTAATTCTCCTAATGTTTTTTCAAATCCGCTTGGGACAAAAATCGGATCATATCCAAAACCGTTCTCACCTCGCAACTCCGTAATCACATCCCCGTGCATCCATCCATGAACACAGCTCTCCCCTTCACGAGATACGATAGCAATCGCCGCCGTATAATGAGCGGGAGAAGTCTCAAGAGCTTTTTCTTTTAACGATTCCACGAGTTTAAGGAGATTATCCCGATCACTCGCACCCTCTCCGCCATATCGGGCGCTGTAAATCCCAGGAGCACCGTCTAGTGCATCCACACTGATACCGCTGTCATCCGCGATAACAATTGCATCAATGTCTCCTAGTGCATGATACACCGCGCGGGCTTTTATGAGAGCATTTTCTTTGAACGTCTCCCCGTCTTCAATAATCTCAAATCCCTCGATCAAATCGGTATACGGGTACACCTCACGATCATGTAATAATTCTTTAATTTCTCTAACTTTACCTTTATTCGAGGTAGCTAAAATAATTCTCATAGATTCATATCCTTAGACTAGACTTAGTAATTTTTTCTTCCAATAATCGTATGTTACGAATGTACTATAATAGCAAATATTTTATCTCATCTAAGGTCACAGCGTGTTTAAAACAGTCATGCCTCTCTCTGCGATTCTGTCGCTTCGTTTTTTCGGTCTTTTTTTGGTTTTACCGGTTCTTTCGGTGTATGGACTTACCCTTCAAGGGGCAACACCCCTTCTTATCGGGGTCATTGTCGGCGGATATGCACTTACTCAAGCGATTTTTCAACTCCCTTTTGGAATTATGAGTGACAAAATAGGTCGTAAACCAACGCTTCTTATCGGATTGATTATTTTTCTCGTAGGGTCTATTATTTGTGCGGTGAGCGTTGATATTTATACCCTGATGTTCGGACGATTTTTACAAGGTGCCGGTGCGATTGGTGCGGTTATTCCTGCGATGATCAGCGATTTGGTCAACGAAGAGTCTCGCGGTAAAGCTATGGCGATTATGGGTGGAACGATTGCTATTAGCTTTGCAGCTGCTATGGGTCTTGGACCTGTGATTGCTGCACAGTATGGACTCTCTTCGTTGTTTTGGATTACGGCTGTATTGTCTGTCCTCTCTATGATTATTCTCTTTACGAAAGTCCCGACTCCTCCGCGTATTCGTCACATTTATCACTCTTCCACTAATACTCGTGATATTCTAAGCGATCCTAATCTTCTTAATATGGTAATTATCAACGGAATGCAAAAAGGGCTTATGACGGTTGCGTTTGTCCTTATCCCTGTATTGCTGATCGGTACGGATACCATACAAGGATTTGATTGGGTAGCCGCTGATTTGTGGAAAGTCTATGTTCCGGCACTATTAGCCGGACTTGTGGCTATGGGACCTGCTGCGGTATTTGGTGAAAAGTATAATAAGCCAAAACAAATATTTCTCATCTCTATCGTCTTGTTTATTATAGCCTTTACTCTCATGGGATTTGCGACGCAAAGCTGGCAGTTTGTTTTGGGTGTTGTGAGCTTTTTTATCGCCTTTAACATGATGGAACCTTTGGTGCAATCGATGATCAGTAAATTTGCAAAAGTTCACCAAAAAGGGGCTGCATTAGGCATTGCCAATGGCTTTGCATATCTCATGACATTTATCGGTGGAATTGTTGCTGGTCTTGCATTGCAGTATTCAAACAAAGAGACGTTAGCGTTAGCATTGGTCGTCGTCACGACGCTGTGGCTTTTATGGACAATGAAACTTACTAATCCACTGCGTTTTTCACACCTTTATATCCCTATGGATCATGTGGATATGGAAAAACTAAACAGCTTGGAGCATGAGCATATCGCAGAATGGTACATCAATGAGACCGAAAATCTTGTCGTCGTTAAATATCAAAAAGAGATGATGGAAGAAGAGACGATTAAAGCGAAGATTGTTAAATAATTCCCGCTTTAGCGGGAACTATAACTTTATTACTCTAACCAAAGTTCCTTCTTCCAAATCCCCATCATCTTCACCACAGATCATTAATGCACAACTTCCTAGAAGATTGGTCAAAATAGCCG
>JAGXHZ010000007.1 GCA_024635855.1 Sulfuricurvum sp. | reverse complement strand
CCTCCTACTTTATAATTACGCAGCGATCTTGATGATGCGAACGCGTGTGTGATCTCTACGGAAACCACGTTTTACTTTACTGTCTTTACGACGACGTTTTTTGAAAATTACGACTTTACGGTCACGACCTTCATTGATTACTTCAGCCATAACAACAGCACCCTCTCCGAATGGAGTACCAGTGCGAAGTTCGCCGCTATTAACAGCTAAAACTTCTTTGATTTCGATGGCAGTTTTAGGATCTAGTCCCATTTTATCGAACAAGAGGATATCGCCCACTTGAACTTTGTACTGTTTACCACCATTTTTAATGATTGCGTACATTAGCATTCCTTACCTATAAGTCTACAAAAGTTGCGAATTATAGCCAAACATTTTTTAAGCTTGGATTAAACAGGATTATCTAGTGAAAGTAAGACCAATAATTTTCCCCACATTCTTCATTATTATTGAAAAACCAACTCTTTTTTAGAATCACAAGGGTATTATTTTACACTAAATTGCTCTAAAAGCCCTAAAAAATTTCCTCATCTTAATAAATT
Organism: Sulfuricurvum sp.; assembly: GCA_024635855.1. The sequence continues at coordinate 10,686 of JAGXHZ010000007.1, read as the reverse complement.
AGTGAGAGCTTAAACATGACAACACGAAGAGTACCCTTTGGCTGGAGTGAACATCCTAAAAAAAATGCTGTATTTTTAGCTATCTATGTTGAATCGATTTCACCTTGGAAATATTTTAAGGATGATATGCAGCATATAAAATGCCCTGCCCTCATCATGATCGATCGCTGGGATGGACGAATGGGATTTCCAGGGGGGACGGTTGATGAGAATGAATCCCTTTTGGATGCCCTTGTACGTGAGGTAAAAGAGGAAATCGGTATTACGATCAAACCCTCTCAAGTCCATCCGATCGTAACGCATGAAAGCCGTATTGTCACCCACTTTTATGGGTTAAAAGTTCTCGAAGCAGAATTTTTGCACATCTACTATCATATCCTCAATAATTTTTCCCGCTCTATCCTCCTTCATGCATACGAAGAGGGAGATCAATCGCATTTTATGTCGGAGATTACAGGAATTAAGATTGTCCCGCTGATTCAGCACGAAAACAAAGGAATAGTGCAATTTATGAAAAATGCATTTGCCGGTGCAACAAAAGAGGATCTTGAAGTGCTTTTAAAAGAAGTATTAAAAATCACCTTGTGATCCAGTACATTTACTCTTGACATTTCAAAGAGGCAAGGATACAATTCTCTTTAATTAGTTGCATAGTCAACTATATAAAGGGGGAAGTATGAATCGATGTGAATGCCCCATTGATGAATCATTAGGCTGTTTAACCAATCATGCTGCTTTTGCGGCGCGTACGTTCTTAACGCGACAACTCGCACTTAACGGTATCGATATGACCATCGAGCAGTTTAAGGTGATGGTTACATTATGGAATGAAAAAAGTGCTACGCAACAAACCATTGCCGATTTTGTTGGCAAAGATAAAGCGAGTATCACGCGGCTCATTGTAGGATTAGAAAAACGTGCATTGATCGCTCGCACCACTGATGAACATGATAAACGATGTAACCTTGTCACTCTTACGCCGCATGGAATTGCATTGGAAAAACCTACTATGGAAACGTTAGCTGGGGCAAATGCATATATCCATAACGACATCGATCCCAACGAACTTGCCATTACTTTACGCGTCTTAAAACAGATGTGTTCTCTTTTAAATTATTCTAAAAATTCACCCAAGGAATCCAAATGAACCGTTTTACCACACTAGCCCTATCCTCTGCTTTACTGCTTGCATTAGGGGGATGTGAACGCCCAAAAGCTGCGGGAATGGAAAAGCCTCCCGAAGGTCCTGTTCCCGTAACTGTCACTACGGTTGCTTCAGGAAATTTCCCCGCAGTTCTGGAAGCAACGGGTCAAACTATGGCATTTAATACGGTTCAAATCTATGCACGTGTGAATGGGTATTTGCAAAAACGGGTTTATACAGAAGGTCAAATGGTCAGCAAAGGACAAACTCTTTTTATCATTGACCCATCGGACTTGAAAAACTCTCTTGAGAGTGCCAAAGCTGCATTTGAGCTAGCCCATGCAAACCATACCAATGCTATGGCGGTTTACAATCGAATCAAACCCCTGGCATCCGCCAATGCTGCGAGTCAACAAGATCTCGATACTGCAACGGCAAATGAACGTAATGCTGCGGCTGCATTGATGGGAGCACGAGCTGTACTGGAACAAGCCAAACTCAATCTCAGCTACACCACGATCAAAGCGCCCATCAGCGGATTTGTCGATAAATCCAAAATGGACGTGGGAACCTATATCGCCGCAGGTGCGAATGGGCTTTTAACCACGATGTATCAAAGCGATCCGATGTATGTCAATTTTACCTTTAGTGAAAACCAAAAAATTACACGACAAAATGCTCTTGCAAGCGGTAAACTCATTGCTCCAAAAAATGGACAATACGAAGTAGAACTCACCCTGGCGGATGGAACGGTTGTGAATAAAAAAGGAACAATAAACTTTATTTCGCCATTTATCGATCCGACAACGGGAACCATCAGCTATCGCGCCCTCATTGATAATCGTGACCACCTTCTCCTTCCGGGACAATTCGTTCACGTAAAAGTCAAAGGAATGGAGTGGAAAGATGCCCTTTATATCCCTCAAAAAACGCTTATGACCGGTGAAAAAGGCAAATTTGTTTACAGTATTGAAACCAACAATACGGTTACGGCCAAACCGGTTGTTGCTACCCAATGGATCGGTGAAAATGTATTGATCGAAAGCGGTTTAAAGGTTGGGGATAAAATCGCCGCAGATGGTTTAGCCAAACTCAAACCCGGTGCCAATATTATTGTGAATGGTAAATAATCATGTTTAGTAAATATTTTATCGATCGTCCCGTTTTATCGGCGGTTATCGCCATGATTATCATGCTACTTGGATTTACGGCCATCAAGAGTCTGCCGATTTCACAACTGCCGAATATTACCCCTCCTACGGTTGTTGTAAGCGCACAGTATCCCGGTGCGGATGCACAGACGATTGCCAATACCATTCTAACCCCACTAGAGTCTCAAATCTCTGGTGCCGATGGGTTGATGTATATGAGTTCCAAAGCGGCTGCCCTGCCCGGAAGCGCAAGCATCACCTGTACGTTTAATATCGGGGTCAATCAAGATTTAGCGGCTGTTGATATACAAAACCGTATCAATACCATCATCGCACAGTTGCCGCAAAGTACCCGTGATCTCGGAGTCAGTGTTCAGAAAAAAACCTCTGATATTCTTCTCATCACCGCTATCACCTCTCCGGATGCGAGTTTTACTGATACCCAAATCAGTAACTATATCTCTTCCAATCTTCTCGATGAGATCAAAAAAATTCCCGGTGCCGGACGAGCACAGATTTTCGGGCAACGAGATTTCGCGATGCGTATTTGGCTTAATCCTGACAAAATGGCATCTTTAGGGGTTACCACTGCTGAAATCGCCGGTGCTATAAAAGATCAAAATCTTCAAGTTTCCCCCGGTCGTTTAGGACAAGGTCCAACAAACAACGAGCAAATGTTGACGATGCAACTCACCTCGCAAGGGCGATTTTCAACGCCTGAAGAGTTTCAAAACATTATTATCCGCGCCAAAAATGATGGTGCAAGCTTGCGTCTAAAAGATGTTGCGCGCGTAGAACTTGGAAGCCAAAACTATGAATTTTTCGGGCGCGTCAATGGCAAACCTGCTGCTATGATCGGAATTTTCGCGGACACCAATGCCAATGCACTCGATACTTCCGCCGCCGTAGCTGCCAAAATGGAACAGCTCTCTCATAAATTTCCTAAAGGGATTGAATACTCTATCCCTTACGATACAACTGATTTTGTCAAAATATCCATTGAAGAGGTCATTTTTACCCTCCTCGCCTCTATTGTTTTAGTTAGTTTGGTTATTTACCTCTTTTTACAAAGCACTCGCGCTGCACTGATTCCTGTCCTCTCGATTCCGATTTCACTCACCGGTGCTTTTATCGGGATGTATCTTCTAGGATATTCGATCAATACCCTCACCCTCTTTGGTCTCGTCCTCGCCATCGGTATCGTCGTTGATGATGCCATCGTCGTTATCGAAAATATGGAGCGAATTTTACAGAGTGAAAAACTCTCTCCCCGAGCTGCTGCGATCAAAGCAATGAGCCAAATCTCAGGTCCAGTTATCGCAATTGTCTTGGTTATGTGTGCCGTTTTTGTCCCTGCAACTTTTATGGGCGGGATGACGGGACAATTGTATAAGCAATTTGCCGCAACGATCGCTATATCTGTTGTCTTTTCCGGCTTTATGGCGTTGACGTTTGCCCCCTCTATCGGAGCATTGATTCTCAAACATCACGAAAAAGAGCCTGCACGCTTTTTCCGCTGGTTCAATCGCATATTTGGCAAAATGACCGAAAATTATGTCCGTCGTTCAGGGTGGATGATTCGTAAATCATTTATCTTTTTGATCATCTATCTCTCGACGTACTTTTTTATCGGTTTTTTCCATAAAACCCTTCCAACCGCTTTTTTACCGATGGAAGATCAGGGATACTTTATTACCGCAATTGTCCTCCCTGATGGAGCTACTGCGAACCGAACCCTCGAAGTGGTCAAACAAGTCGAAGCAATTTTGGGAGAGCATGAGGGAGTTGCCAAGTTTACCGCCATTACGGGATTAAACATTCTCACTTTTTCACAAGAGCCAAACGCTGCGGTTATTTTTACCCGTCTCAAACCGTGGGATGAAAGAACGACTAAAGAACTAAAGATTTTTGGCATTTTAGGCTCAATCGGACCAAAACTTGGAAGCATCAAAGAGGCAAAAGTTTTCGCGATGCCTCCACCGCCGATACGCGGGATGGGACCTTCGGATATGTTTAGTCTGCGTATTCTTCAGCCCGGAGACAACAATGTTACACGCCTTTCTGAAACAACCAATACATTTTTGAATACATTGCGAAATGAAAAAAGTATCAAAAATCCGTTTAGTACGATGAATATCACAACCCCAACCCTCGCCATCGAGGTAAATCGTGAAAAGGCTAAAATGCTCGGTCTTTCCATTGCCGATATTTTTCAAACACTCCAAGCCTCCATCGGTACCATGTATGTCAATCAGTTTGACAAAAATGGTAAAACCTACTGGGTACAAATGCAATCCGATGCACCCTATCGTGCAACACCCGAAGATATAGGCAGAGCGTGGGTTCGTTCTTCATCAGGAGTGATGATCCCTCTCTCAAGCGTAGTGAAGGTCACCATGTCTAGCGCGCCCTCTTCTATCGAACATTTTAACGGTGTTTTGAGTACAACCGTAATGGGTTCACCTGCACCCGGATACAGTTCAGGTGAGATTATCAAAGTGGTCGAAAATGCAGGCGATACGCTCCTACCCAGTTCTGCAAGTTACGATTGGGACGGTCTTTATCTGCAAGAGAAGCTTGTGGGTTCTAAAGCAATGATTATTATGGCATTTGCTCTTATTATGGTATATTTGATTCTTGCAGCCTTATATGAACGCTGGACACTGCCAATATCTATTATGTTGGCAGTTCCGTATGGTATTATGGGAGCGTATGCCGTAGTATGGCTTATCCCCTTTTTGAACAACAACGTCTTTTTCCAAATCGGGCTGCTAACCCTTATCGCCCTCTCGGCAAAAAATGCAATTTTGGTCGTCGAGTTTGCCGAAGAACAGCGCCATGCAGGAAAAAATATCTACGATGCAGCGATGGAAGCGGCACGACTGCGTTACCGCCCCATGATGATGACGTCCTTCGCCTTTTTGGCAGGGATGCTTCCGCTGATTTTTAGCTCAGGTGCGGGTGCAGGAGGGCGTTTTTCCATCGGGATTGCCATGTTTGGAGGGATGTTGGCCGCAACGTTTATCGAGCGGTATTTTATCCCTTATCTGTATTACTGGGTTGCCACATTTCAAGAAAAAATAGCTCCACACAAAGAGGTCTCTGATGAAAACTAATATCACTCTTTTCGCTTCTTGGGCACTTTTGCTAGGAGGATGCGCGATTGGTCCTGATTACCAACGACCCGCAACCGTTACTCCTGATGCCTTTCGTTACAGCGAAACCAACCAAACTATTCCCATAAACGCCGCATGGTGGAAAAGCTTCAACGATGAGCAACTCACCAAAAATATTGACCAAGCACTCATTAACAACTTTGATCTTCTGAGTGCAGACGCTTCGGTGGAAGCAATGCTTGGGAAATTTGATACGGCTAAATCTTATCTTTATCCCCAGATCAATGCAAATGGCTCATTAACACGTCAAGGCGTTAGCGGATCTGATACCTATCAGCTAAAAGATGGAGTCACGTCCACATACGCAGCCAACCTTTCCCTTGCCAGCTATGAGATTGATCTTTTCGGAAGAGTTCGCCGTGCGAATGAAGCTGTACGTGCCCAATTGCTCGCCACAGAGTTTTCACGCCAGACGTTGCGTATTGCTATTAGCACAAACGTCACAGCTTCTTATATTAGACTCTCTTCGCTAGAGTCTCAAAGTGAACTGGCGCATGAAAACATGAAAGCTTCGGAAGAGATCTATAATCTCAATGCGTTAAAATATAAGTACGGTACGATTGCGCAAACTATTTTATTGCAATCGCAATCAGAACTCCAAAGCGCCAAAGCAACATTCTCTCAATTGCAAGCTTCTAAAATTGGTGAAGAAGCAACCTTCAATCTCCTCTTAAGCCGTAATCCTAGAAATGTAGCCACCACATCTCTTGAGAAAATCACCCTTCCAGCGTTGCCAACTGCCCTTCCATCTGAAATATTGCAACATCGTCCGGATATTGCTCTCGCAGAACAAAACCTCATCGCTGCCAATGCGAAAATAGGTATCGCTCGTGCAGCATATTATCCCAGTATCCAGCTAACGGGCATGGCAGGGATACAGAGTCTGGATCTGCAAAATTTTACGTCGAGTCCTACAACACTATGGAAAATACTCCCTACTATATCTGTCCCTATCTTTGCCGCAGGACGAATTAAAGGAGAGATAAAAACCGCTGAAGCAGAACACAATCAAAGCCTTGCAAACTATCAAAAAGCGATTGTCAATGCCTTCAATGATGCCGATAATGCCATCGGACAAAATGCCAAAGCACAAGAACAGCTCCACTACCAAAAAGAACGCAGCAATGCCATAAAAACGGCATTTGAACAATCAAAACTCCGTTATAACGCGGGTACTATCGCATATAACGATTTACTCATCATTCAACAACAATGGATTAACGCACAGCAAAGCTATTTGCTCGCGAAACAAAACACATTGATTTCAACCGTTAATTTATACAAAGCATTTGGGGGAGGATGGGACAACAACCAAAATATCCCTATCCCGAATATGTTGCCCTCAGGGAGATAATCACGCTTCGTCTGCCATTCCGTGCCACGACACGGAATCCAGTTCACTCTATCAAAACCTCTTTAAATTTACACTAATATCTTAAAAATCGTATCGAAATCCAAAGTACAACGCATCATTATAGGTCACGTTGCGAGTTTCAACATCGGTATCAATTTGACGATACCCTACTTCAATACGTCCATTTTTAATTGGCTCAGCATCGAGGTGAATACGGGCTTCAAAATATCCATCACCATCTTGAAAAGATAATACTGAAGGGGCGTAGTATAAAGCTCCACCAACATAAAATGGAAATGGGGTTGAGACGGGTAATTTCATATCTGCTTCAACTCCAAAAGGGATTGCCATATAATTATTTCCATCCAATTTTGTATATTCTGCTTTGAGTCCAAGCCCAAGAGAGAGTCCCTCAACGCCCTCTACTGGACGCATAACCATAAAAGATGCTTCCACCAAGGGATCAATATTTGAAATCGTATCACTGTTACTTTCATCGCCGTTAAGGATACGTACCCCAGCAAATGCACCGTCTAAATTGCTCCCTGTTTTCGATAAATCAAAACGAAACTGACCTTCAACTTCTTTGTTGTTCACGTTTAATTCTGCTTGATTAGCGGCAAATGCAGCACTGCTTATCAAAGCGCCTAGTATAATTTTTTTCAACATAACGTATCCTTTTAGTATCTATTATTGGTTGTAACTCCAAAGTGAATTCAATCCGAAGATCGATTCACCGACATACTCTATTTTTAGCAAACATGATAAGCTATCTTTATGGTTTATTCATGAAGTTCTAATTCGATACGGCGATTTTCTGCACGCCCTTCTTTAAGTATATTGCTCATAATAGGAAGATTTTCACCTTTACCCAAAGCGGTTAAGCGATCTGCTTCAATACCCTGTTCGATAAGCGCATTTTTTACTTTTTCAGCCCGTTTTTTTGAAAGCTGTTGATTGTATTCAGGCGTACCGATACTGTCTGTATGACCGATAATCGTTGCTTTGTATGATGGATTTTCTTTCATAAAAACAGCGAAGGTATTGATCTCTGACGTTGCCGTTGCATCAATATGATCGGAGTCAAATGTGAAATGATCATTGATCGTAGCTTTCACGGGACATCCGATTTCATCTACTTTATACGCTGAAGGAGTTTTTGCACATTGATCATTTTGATCCAAAACACCATCATTATCACTATCGATCGCAGCAGCAACAGGTGCCACGACGATAGGACAAGCAACTTGGTTTTCTGTTGTAGCGGGAACTACAGGTGAAACAACCTCTTTTGGTTCAGAAGTAACTGTTTTTGGTTCAGGAGTAACTGTTTTTGGTTCAGGAGCAGCAATGGTATCCATACGCTTTTGCGCTTTGTCACCAAAGGTAAAATTCAACCCGCCCATAAGAAGCAAGTTATTATCAATATTGCTATTGTTGGATTTCAACATTTTGATAGCCTCTAATTTAAACGCCATTCTCTCTGTTAAATCAATTTTAATACCTGCACCTGCATCGACAAAAACACCATCACGATTCCCAAAAGCCGGATTGCTCATATTCTCGTATCCAGCCCCTGCCTTGACAAACGGTGTAGCTATGTATCCCTTTTCAAACTCGTACACACCGTGAAGCGCATATCGATAAATTTTCGTGTTTCCCGCATCGTATTTGTATCCTGCATTGCTGTAATACATAGAAAGTTCAGGCTTGAATGCCGACTCTAAACCGTTATATTGAATCTCTGCACCATAAACACCATAATCGTCTATGTATTGTCCATCGTTGGCAATGGTATATCCCATCATGGCACTAACTTCTAAATTATTCTCATTTGCGCCTAGTAATGTCGCGGCAAGTAGTGCCGAAAAAGCTAATTTATACATTGTAATATCTCCCTTAATTTACTGTGTAACTCCCAAGTAAATTCGTTCCTGAGAACGATTTACTTAACTGTATTTGGAGCATCGGTATCATGTTGTCCAAGGCTTAGTCGAATCCTAGCTCCTCTCGCAATCACTTGATATCGTTCTCGAAATTGTCCGATCACTTCTTCTTCGAGTTCTTCTAAATCCAAAAGCTCATTATGTGCACCTTTGGTGACCCGTATTAACTCATCAAGCTTCACTTGAATCGCTTCTGTATCACGATTTTGCGTATTTTGAATAACAAAAACCATCACAAATGTGATGATTGTTGTTGACGTATTAATCACAAGTTGCCATGTGTTACTAAAGTGAAAAAAAGGTCCGCTCATCAACCATACTATAATCAAAGCAATGGCTAAAATAAACGTAGACGATTTCCCTGTTATTTTCGTAAACTTTTTCGTAAAATGGGTATACCGTGCTTTAGCTGTCATAACGATACCCAACCTTTAGGGTTGAGTAATCGCATTACTTTGTAACGTCACAGCCGTTTGTGCTAACAGTCGAGCATTCGCTGATGCGCCCGTAAGAACTGCAATGTTTGTTTTGGCTAATATTATTCCCTCAAAATGAGAATTAGTGCCCAGTGTCACGGCACCTGCTACTTGCCAAAAAATATTTTTAGCTTGAGCACCGCCGGTTAGGATAATATGATTTGAATTCAAATCAAGTTTATTAGCAATCTGGAAGATCCAAACATCATTGACTCCACCATTCAAAGTAAGGTCTGTAGTGATAGTCACATCTCCACCCCAAGTATATGTACCAGCCATCAGGGTTTCACCTGCAAGAGTTCCAGCACCACGGTTCAAATTAGTCACCCCAACACCCGCAGCTCTTCCAGCCGCATCGTTATAGGCAATTTCCATATCTCCGATTGCTGTCGTCATATAAGTAGGCGTTGGCGGTACCATATCAGCTGCATAGATTTTTCCAGTTACAAGAGGTGATGAAGCATACGTAGCTCCAGCCGTCAAAGTTCCAAATCCGGTGATATAGCTTGTAGCCGCAGGACTAACCCCCATATCGCCGACAATCGCAGACCCTACAGTGGTTGAAATTCCTGCTTTTGTTAATATCGCAAAATTTCCTGCCGTTCCTAAATTAATCGGGATTGGACCTGAGCCTTTGATAACGGTTACGGTATACGTTGCCGTTGTTCCATCCGCTGCTGTGACAATATACTCAACAGGTGATGTGAAATTATTCATTGTTGCTGTACTTGTCTGATCAACTATTCCTACTTTTACGTTCGTACCTGTAGTAGTAAACGTTGCTACGAGAGCCGTTACATCGGTACCAGGGAGTACACTCACCGTTATCGTTTTTAACGCTTCATTAATAACCCCTACTGAATCAGGTAGTCCTACAAAAGCATACGCATTAATCGCTTTAGCCGTATTACCCGCTATTGTTACGGTTACCATATAGGTTGCCGTTGTTCCATCCGCTGCCGTTACAATGTAGGCTACCGGTGATGTAAAATCATTCGTAGTTATGGTACTTGTCTGAACGTTTGTCCCAACTTTGACACTGTTTCCTGTTGTAGTAAAGGTTGCAGCTAGAGTAGTTACATTGGTTGCGTAGGGTACCGTTACCGCAATCGTTTTAGCGACTTCATTAATAACACCTGAGGCTCCCGTAAATCCGGCAAACAAATAGGTGCTTATCGCTTTAGCAGGGTTTGCTGCTATCATTACGGTTACCGTATAGGTTGCCGTTGTTCCATCCGCTGCCGTTACAATGTAGGCTACCGGTGATGTAAAGTTGTTGGTGGTTGCTGTACTTACTTGAATATTTGTCCCAACTTTGACACTGTTTCCTGTTGTAGTAAAGGTTGCAGCTAGAGTAGTTACATTGGTTCCGTAGGGTACCGTTACCGCAATCGTTTTTGCCACTTCGTTTACAACACCTAACGCTCCAGTATATCCGG
>JAGXHZ010000049.1 GCA_024635855.1 Sulfuricurvum sp. | reverse complement strand
TCCTTCAACCTTATTGCCCATCATCTCTTTTTCTATTAAATCATCATTAGATTTGCCATCTAATAACTCTTGAAAAATCTTTTTACAATCCATACACTGATACCGTTGAACTTCACCATATCCATATGTACGTTTATTTTTTTTATGAATATTTTTTGATGCACAATGAGGACATTCCACAAACTGGAGCCAAGCATCTCTTTCTGTTTGTTTGCTACTCCTAACAATCTTACGTGCATTTGAGCTATTTTCAATATGTTGAATTACTAATTGCAAAAGTTCTGGAAATTTATCCTTTTCCCACCTAATATTTGTCATTCTAACATTTTCTCTATCCTCTAAATCAATTAATTGAAATGTAATGGGATGCATAGTTTTAATTTGATACCAATCTGGAATAGTTTCACTAAAATAATGAGAACATTTTTCTAAATTGATGCCAAACTTTAAACCATCATTTACTACAATCCAATCATCTAAATTCAATCCATTCACTTTTGTTATAAAATCCATATTTTTTAGTATATTATTAAATTGGAGCAAAGTTAAATCGATTTTTGAAGATTTAAGAAGCTGTTGTGTATTCATATATTCAAGCGATATTTTTTGAGATGCGTCAAGATATTCAGTATATTGAGCATCATGATCACGATTGCTTATCGTAATTGCTTCGCGATATAAAGAATCTTTAACATGAAATAAATATCCTTTATTTCTTGCTTTTGCTTTTTTTTCTGATAATTTTTGTTCGTATTTTTCTCTTTCTTTGTTTAATCTTTCTTGCTCTTTTTGCTTCATTTTTTCTATCGAAAATTTAACTTTTTCACAATCTCGTGCAATAGAATATTCCTTTCCATTGTACAGCTCAATAATCATTACATCTTTCTTGACAACAATCATATAAATTTCATTATCGACAATATAACGATTATTATCATTCTCTTCATCTACCGAGTAATCAATATGTGACGGAGTTGGAACGTATTGATGTAGCTCAATATCAAAATGAGAATTTTCTTTACCCGGTATAACTGTTTTCATATAGTGGATTAATTCATTTTTTTCATATTCTTGTAGCCACAACGGCAACTTCACAGTGAGCTGATTAAAATACTTTTCAACTTTTTCATAATCTTCTGGTTTGCCATATAAATGAGTCCATACTACTTTCTCATAGTTTTCATGCATTACTCCGTATTTAGTACCATCACTATCAAAAAAACTCATCCACGAGTGATGGTCATGTTTATATAATAACTTGTGTGATGTACCTTCGATATCTATTAGAGTATTAAAGTCATCAGGAAAACCACTGTTTTTATTTTTATAAAATTTTATTTCGTACTTATATCTGTTTAGATTACTATCCATGTTATCTATATCAATTTTCTTGATTAAGTGTTTACATAATCTTCTAGGGTCGTCAATAGGAAATTGGCTTCTTAATAATTTCCAATTTTTGCAGGTACAAGTTAGATTATTAATATCTGTTTCGTAATCACGATTATTTATTTTTTCTATATCTCTAACATATCTTACGAAAAGCTTTGAATCTTTACGATCATCTGATGAATGGATAGATGAAACTATGTCCTTGTCATGATAAAAGATTGTCCTAGCTGTTAGCTTGTTTTCGCTTTCTAATGCCGACCATGTACTAAAAGGTCGATTTATAAATATATTATCAAGCTGTGGTACGTTGTTTTTATTTGCAATTGATAACAATTCATCCGAGCTAGGCAGTCTCCAATCATTATAACTACCTAATCTCAATTGACTTGCCATTGCATTTGCTTGGTTCCAATCAATTCTATTATTGACACTGTCGTCATCTTGCCACATTAGCCCATGCTCATGATCAACTACTATGTCATTTTCTCTTGTATATCTTTTTTTCATGTTAATTCCTATATTGTTAAATAACATTTAAACTCAAGCCTCATCCCGTCATGAACACCAACCGCCTAGCGGATAATCTTTTAGAGTCTCCATCAATCTGAATTATTGCATGGTTTGGAGAGTTTACTAAAGATTGCGCTAGCATTTGATAATACTTATCTTTGGAAAACTCTCGTTTTCCAATATCAAAATCTGCCAATGTGCCTGCTAAATAATCAGGAATTCTTATCAACTCATCATAAGTGTTCACAGCACTTTTTTCTGGTTCTACGAATGTAAACTTAGGTCCATCCATCATTAATACACTACCTTCTTTCGTGTCCATTGTCTCAGAATACTCTGCTAAATACATCATATAAGCAAAATCAAAAATTATTCCCTCATACCTATCAATGATTGCATCTCGATCAGAGATCCAAGTAATATGAGCTGGCTTTTTTATGATAGTTAAATAGTAGAAAATTAAACTCGCAAAAGTTGATACCAAATATATCTGCCTGGAAAGCTGCGAATTAAAGCTTTTATTTTTGAAATCTTTTTCAAATTTCTCGGTACGTCTTTTTACTAATGTGAAATAGTCATTTTCACTATTTGAATTTGACTCAATCATTTCAACTAGATCTCTAAAAGTAGGCAGGAAATTTTTCATATTTTCAGAGTCAGCATAATCTTTCATGTACTTTGAACTTCGATTAATGAGAAAACTAATATTGAATATCACAGGAGAATTAATGTACTTCAAGAAGCCTTCAGACACAGTCCTTGTTTTCTTTAAATCTTTTGGAGCAAAAGCATTTATATATTCTTTTATATTCTCTAGTTTGTCGTGCTGTAATAAAATTGAGAACGACACTACATCATTTTTTTTATTGTTGTCTCCAAAGCAATAATCAGAAATGACATACCAAGATGCTCCTTCTGGTAAAGAACGAAACCAATTTTCCAAGTCTATAATCGTACTTTGAGTAAAGGATTTTTTTATAGGTATTGCAATCTCAAGCATAATAAGCCACTTTCTAATGATATAACATTTAAATTAGCAATCAAAAAGCCACCCTCGTATTTTTGATTGATTTCCTTTGGCTTACTAGATATATTAGTCAAAACCAACGACTAAATATTTGGTGGTATAAAAACTATTCAACTCTTTTAGCTGTTCCAAAATTTCATTTTTTTCTTTCTTTCTCACTCTCCAGAGTGGGAGTATATAGCGTCAGTCTGCATTCCCACTTGGAAAGTGGGAACGAGGATGTCAAAAATCGAATAATAAATAGTATCTTTTGTTGTCTTAAAATTGATGATTTTTGTTGAAATAAAAGAGGAAAAAGCTGGATTCCCGTTTTCACGGGAATGACGGGGAATATCAGATTTTTATCACTTTTACCATTTGAATATATTGAGAACCCAAAGAGCATCGGTTTCAACTTTATACACAACGGTATACCCTTTGTTAATAAGTGATGTTTCAAAATGAGAGTTATGTCATCCTGAACTCGATTCAGGATCTAGCTTTTAGATTCCGTGTCGTGGCACGGAATGACGGGAAAGAGTTGAATTCCCGATCAGGTCGGGAATGACTGGAGTTACTTTTTAAACATCTCGTAGCGGTATTGCGTCATCGCCGTATCTTCACGGTTGCCCCACTCTTTCATCGATGCATCGTATAAACGGACATTTTTGTATCCCAGAACTCCGCTGAGGACGAAATAGTTATACGAGGTTTCTAGCCCTCCTGTACAATAGACGAGCACTTCTTTGTTTTTATCCAATCCGTACCCTTCTTTGAAAACGCTCTCTAAAAGTGCTTTTGGTTTAAGAACGTACTCTTTATCGACCGAATAGTTCCATGAGTAACTCATACCACCTTTGATATGACCATTACGCTTTACCGTCGCTGTTGGAGTCACTCCTAGGTACATATCGCTGGGGCGGGCATCGATCATCGGGAGTTTTCCTAAATGATTTTTAACGTAGGTAATATCAGCGATTTTTTCTTTTTGTATTTTCGCTTTAAATGCAGTTGGCTTGATATCGGATTGTGCTTGTGTCAGTTCGAATGGTCCGTTTTTCCATCCCTTCATCCCTCCGTCCAAGAGTGCAACATTTTTAACACCGTGATAGTTTAACGCCCAATAAATATAACTCGCTTTGAGAAGATCTTTGGGCTCGTTGATCGGTGCGTACAATACGACGTCGCTGTTTTCATCGATTCCTAACGCGCTGATCTCTTTTTCAATCTCTGCTACGGGACGAATCGAAAGAAAAGTACCATTATCATATCGCCATTTTCCAATAGCCGTGTGCCCTGCATTCGTAATGTGTTCTAACGCATACGTATTTCCATCGGAGACTTCGATAATACGAAGTTTTGGATCATTTTTATGTTCATTGAGCCATTGCGGGCTTACTAACGGCTCGATTGCCAAAAGAGATACAGCACTCACTGCCAATGCGATGAAAAGTTTCATTAAAGTTCCTTCTAATAATTTTGTCAATCATAAATAATTTTCACTTAATCGATAATTTTTTTCCTTTACTAGCTCTCTAAAACGATAACAGCCTAAGATTAGAGGTTATTTATCTAGTATACTGTCAAAAAAAATTGAAAGATTTGGTATGGATAGCAAAACTGTAAACAGAGAGACATGTTATCACTGCTATCGACCTCAAAAACAGTGTCTATGCTCCTCCGTCAAACCCATCCAAACCGCAACCAAATTTGTTATTTTAATGCACCCTAAAGAGTTTAAAAAGACCAAAAATGGGACGGGTAGAATGACTCATCTCTCTCTTCCCAATTCAGAAATTTTTATCGATGTTGATTTTACAAATCATAATGCGGTTAATACTCTCATAGACGATACCAATAATTGTTGCTATCTCCTCTATCCCGGAAATGATTCTCTCCATCTCAATGCCCAAAAAATCGATCTTAAAAACAAACAATTAGTGATTTTCATCCTCGATTCGACGTGGCCTTGTTCGATGAAAATGCTTCGTTTGAGCACCAATCTTCAACGGTTGCCGAAACTGAGTTTCACTCACACCAAATGCTCTCAATTTCAAATCAAAGAACAGCCCAAAGATTTTTGTCTCTCAACCATCGAATCAACGCTTACTATTTTAGAGTTGCTCAACGCTCACGGATTAGAAACCATAGAT
This sequence comes from Sulfuricurvum sp., assembly GCA_024635855.1. The sequence goes on along the minus strand of JAGXHZ010000049.1, from coordinate 2,145 downwards.
GATGCACAGTTTGAACCTTTTTTAGAGCCGTTTTTATCCATGATCGAATATCAGATTGGATGTATTTCGACGAAACGGTTTAGAATAAGACCCCAAAGGGACCCCTCTATCCTCACACATTAACATTTTGTTACTTTTTGATTACCCAATTTGTATTACAATAGAGGGATGAAATATCATCCTTTACTTTTCCCTATCTTGGCTATTTATTCCATGGCTGCAGCGGATACTACCGCACTGCTCTCCAACGAAAAACAGACCATCTTGCAAAAACAGCAAGAGATGTATGACTCAGAGCATGAGAAACTGCGAACCAACTGGATCGCACCCATCAATCTTAACGCCACCTACGAATACGATAAAAGTGCTTTAGGAGATACGAACAGCGACATAAAGCGTGCTTCAGCCTCGGTTTCACAAGATATTTTTCGCTCCGGCGGAATCACCTATCAAATCCAGTACGCCGATGCCAAAATGCAAACCAATTCCATAACCTTGCAAATGCAAATCGCGTCACTGAATCAACAACTTTTTACCGCGTTATTGAGTGTACAAAAAAGTCTCCTGCAGCTTGAGCAAAGCCGGCTTCGACTTGATAATCATGAAATCGCCATCTTCATTAAACGTCATTTATACGATGCAGGAAAAACAGACATAACTGAACTCAATAATATATTAATGCTCAAAAGCAGTGAACTCAAAACCTATGCATCCGCTAAATATGCCATTGCCCAACAGCGCTTTGAGGTCACTAAAATCAGTGATATAAATCCAGACACTTTTTCCATTCCCCGTTTTGAGCTGATCCAAAAAGAAGATTTTTTACAAAATCAATTTGAGCTGCAATACGCTCGTGCCCAAAGTGATACACTTCAAAAACTTTACGATGTCACGCGCACTAACTATCTCCCATCCCTAGCGGTTAATGGGAATATCGGCTATCAAAGCTATGACCCAAAAGAGCTCTCCGGCAGTTATCGCGGCACTACTTACAGTGCCGGATTGTCGCTTACCCTGCCTCTGGTTTACAACGCATCGTCCACGATCCAAGAGGCAAAAGCATCGTATCTCCAAGAAGTAGCCACCAGTGCAGATAAACGACGTGAACTCGAATCTACGTATACTCAGACCATTGAAAAGATTGAAAGTTATCGTGAATACATTAGCATCACGACGCATAATCTCGCCCTCTACGATGATCTCATCCAAGCCACCCAAGCAGGAGTCGATTCAGGAACGAAAACTGGTTACGATCTTCAAACACTCAAAAATTCCAAAAAAATTGAAGAATTAGAGATTAAAATCAATGAAATCAACATTCAAACAGAACTTGCCCAACTCCATTTTTCGCTCAAACCTTCTAAGGACACATTATGACCTCTTCATCTCAGAGTATCGAAAAAACACTCGGACTGGGAACATCCGCCAAACGACCTATCAAAAAATATCTTTGGTTTTTAGGACTCTTTTTATTAATAGCGGGTGCAGGTGCTTGGGGATGGATAAAACATGCGGATGATAAAAAAGTAACGTATACAACTGCCCAACTTGAGGTCAAAACGCTTACCACCACGGTCTCAGCGACGGGGAACATAGAGCCTACGAATACCGTCGATGTGGGGATCGAAGTCTCAGGAACCATCAGCGAAGTACTCGTCGATTATAACGATCAGGTAAAGGTGGGGCAAGTCATGGCTAGGCTTGATACGACCAAACTAAATTCCAAAGTGATTAGTTCCCAAGCCTTACTCGCCGGCAGTCAAGCTAGTATTTCTCAAGCCCAAGCAACATTAAAAAATGCTCAAAACGAATGGGAAAGAGTTCGCTCAATGTACGCAGCAACGGGTGGGAACTACCCTTCCAAACAAGAGATGGACAACACCTCAACCGCCGTTGAAAAAGCTAAAGCCCAGTTGGCATCCGCTGTTGCGCAAAGTGATCAAGCTACCGCACAGCTCAACGCCGATAGAGACGATCTTCGTAAAGCCGTTGTGGTCTCTCCCGTAGATGGAATCGTGTTGGAGCGAAAAATCGAACCGGGGCAAACCGTCGTAGCAGCGATGCAGACTCCAGTACTTTTTAAAATGGCAGAAGACTTAACAAAAATGCGTGTCATTGTAAGCGTCGATGAAGCCGATGTCGGTG
>JAGXHZ010000048.1 GCA_024635855.1 Sulfuricurvum sp. | reverse complement strand
GAGGGATTTTTTCGATAGTAGTTTTGAGTTTGGAGATAAACAAGTCAGCATGGGTCATGCTATCAGTAGCGATAAAGAGATAAATTTTAAAAAGTTCGTCATTAAAACGGGGCGAATACTCAATGCGCATTTTTAAAATGCTTTACCCGATCTTCAAATATTTCCCAAAACTGATTATGAGGTATTAGAGTCTCTTTTCCCTCGTTGATAGCGGAGATTCTGTTTTTAATCTCTTGTACGATTTTATCCTCTTTGACACGCACCTGATCTTTTGGAATGGAATCTAGCATGGTTATAAATTTTGATAAAAAAGTCTCGTTAACTTCGAGCATCAATATTTGCATTTTTTATCCTTCTCGTAAATAGCTGTATAACTATTATATCAAAGTTTAACTACCAAAACAAATACGATAACAGTTTTTACAATTTATTCTGACGAAGAGATTTTGGAAGGTGCTTTTACGGTGTTTCGTATTTCTTCAAGGAGTGCTGTTTGCTTGAGAGTTTCCTCATAGCGATCACGTGAAAGCAAAAGATTTTCTAAAATCACAATGATTAATAACGCAATAAAGACAAAGAGAAAGGTAAAAAGAAGAGCGGTCACAAGACCTAAAAAAATGAAGGATTGAAACGTAACCCACGCTCCGATAATAGCGAATCCCCAAGAAGAACCGCTAAGAAAACTCAAAAGGAGGTTGTGAGTATTACGCTTCATGAGATGCTTAGTGATCGTCGCTAAGAAGTACTGCACCGCCGAGGTAAACGTACGTGAGCATCATGAAAATAAACGCTTGCAAAAATGCCATAAACGTTAATAGTGCAAAAGGGATCATTGGTAAAGCCCATGGAGCCAACATCAAGATGACCATCAAAAACATATCGTCCCCTTTAACGTTACCGAATAATCGGAAGCTAAGAGAGATAATACGAGAGATATGAGAAACGATTTCGATTGGGAACATCAACCATGCCAACCACCATACAGGACCCATGAAGTGTTTGAAGTAAGTGATAAGACCGTTACGACGAATACCTTCGAAGTTATAGTAGGTGAAAACAACCAATGCTAATGCAAGGGTGAAATCCAAAAATGCACTCGGTGCTTCAAAACCCGGTATTACACCGATAACGTTTGCAACACCGACAAAAAGACCGATTGATGCAACGAGAGGAAGGTAACGACGTGCCTCTACTTTGCCCATAACATCAGCACCCATTGCCAATACACCACCTAAATAGGCTTCCATTACGTTTTGGCATCCTGTTGGAACAAGACGCATATTGGCAGTTGCCATTTTTGCAATTAAAAGAACAATTCCCGCTGCAAGAAGCATGTGTGTAAGGTAGATAAAAGAGTGATCATGGCTTAAAAGCCCGAAGAAAGTAAACAACTCGCCCATTTGGTGTGTTCCTTTGGTTGGTATTAATGAGCGGATTTTACCGCGTTTGAGATTAAATTCCTATAAACTCAAATGTGACAATTCATGTTTTACGTTTAAAATATCATCATCAAGCGCTTTTTTTAAGCTTCTAAGCGACTTTTGTTTTTATTTTTTGCATAAATTTTTAACACATAAGTAGAATAAACGAACAGCTAGAAATACCTAAATCCCCATCCAAAATGCCGGGGATAGAAAAAAATTACTTACTAGCAGAACCAAAAGTCGTGTAGATGTAGTCAGCCATTTTTTCGTCGCTAATTTTACCTTCACGCTCATCAACCTGTTTAAGATTTTTTTGCATTATAGAATGAGCAGACTTGCTGTCAAAATCTTTATTTCTCAAGTCCTTCAATTTTAGCAGTAAATCTTCTTGGCTCATAGTATTCAATGGAGGACCGTAAATATTTTCTTTTTCCTGTGAGGCAATTCCCTGTGCAACCGCTTCTTTCACGGTTGTTCCTGATTGCTCTTTTAGTTTTGGCACACCGTTCGCTTTTAATCCGTGACAGTTAGCACAACGATTTTTATAAATCATACTGGGTGTTTCTAATATTTGTGCAGCACAAAAACTTGCCATTAACAAAGATGCAAAACCTACTACTAATAATTTACGTGTTTTCATTCAAAAACCTCCAAAATTGACATTTATAAATTGTATATCAATTTCATGAGAAAAAAATGAATAAATAATTAATACAAGGGGTGCTATCTTCTTATAAACTCAAATGACAAAGTTCTTTTTTTGCATCTAAAATATCGCTTTTAATCGCTTTTTTTAGTAATTCAAGCGATTCAAACTTCTGATTTTTGCGTAAGAATTTTACAAAACTAATCGATGCACTCGAACAGCTATCAATCGTTTCACCCAAAATATGGCTCTCAATCGCATAACTTCCATCGGTTGTGACTCGATGACCAATAAAAACAACCGAAGGATGATAATGTTCTTCTTCATCAATTCGGGTCAATGCTGCATACACTCCCTCGTAGGGAAGTAAAAAACCACTGCATTCGAGATTAATAGTCGGAACAAGGTCGGTTTTACCAATGCCCTGCCCTTTAATGACTGAACCCTTAATCTGATAGTTATGTCCTAAAAAACGGTTTGCTCCGCTTATATCTCCAATCTGGATTTTGGCACGGATTTTATGCGAATGAACCGAATCGTCCTCGATGCAGACTTGCTGAACCACTTTGACTTGGCCCTTAAATAATTCACCCAAATTGGCATGAGAATAACGACGATTTTTCCCAAAATGAAAATCGTATCCCACAACAATCTTTTTTAAATGAGGAAACCGTTTCTGAAGCATAGCTACAAATTCTTCCCCTTCTAAATGGCGAATATCCTCCAGTGAATAATAGACAATCGGATAATGAGTGTAGTGCTCACGCTCGTGTGAGGGAGTGAGGTTTGCATACCCCGTTTCGATAACCACAATCGCACCATAAGCACCCAGTTCACTAAAAAGCGACTGATGCCCGACATGCATCCCGTCAAACCCACCTATACTGATCGAATCAACCTTTGATAAATCCATAGCACGTCTCCTGATTTCCTTCTTTACCCGCTATGTGTGCTACTTCTTTAGCCACTAATTTCCATCCTATCAAAGCACAGGCATCCTCAAAACGGATCATTGCTTTACCGATTGCGCTGTTATCTTTCACCACACCATTTTTATCACGCTTAACTTCGCGTCCTACTTGAAACTGAGGTTTAAATAAAACGACAATATAGTTGGATGCCAATTCATTGATGGACTCTAAAATAAGTTCCAACGGTATAAATGCAACATCACACGTTACAATTTCATAGGTTTTTTCTCTCGAAAATTGGCGAATATCCGTATTTTCATAAACCGTTACACGTGAATCACTTCGTAAGCTCGGATGTAACTGATCGCTTCCTACATCGACACATGTGACACTTTCCACACCTTCTTCAAGTAAAACCTGAGTAAATCCGCCCGTACTGGAACCGATATCCAGAGCATTAAGCCCTTTTAAATTCCACTCGGTAAACGGAAGAAAGCCTTTGAGTTTAATCGCTGCACGACTCACGTATTGAGCGACATCTGAAAGCTCTACTTTCATAGTATCATCGGCTTCATACGATACTTTATCAATAATTTTTCCATCCACACTCACGGCGTGCTCTTTTATCAACTGTTGCGCTTTGTTGCGGCTTTCCACAAAGCCTTGTTCTACCAAATAACTATCAAGTCGCATATTCATCCATTCTATTCTAATGCGTTATGGTGACATAACTTTGTTTAGGATACCATTGCGCCAAAGTTTTAGGGTTATAAGGAGCATTATGCAACCCATTCATGTGGCAATCATCGGCGGAGGATATGGCGGCATACGAGCGATGGAACATCTTTCCAAATCGACGCACATTCATGTCACCTTGATCGATCAAAACGCCTATCATTACATGCAAGCGGAAGTGTATGATTTCATCGCAAACAAAGTCGATATGTCTCATATTATGATCGACCTCCCCTCATTGACGAAAAGTTTCGGTTTGGTTCGCTTCGTGTGTGAAGAAGTCCTCACCATCGAGCCCGATACCAAAGAGATTGTTACCCCAACGCAAAAAATATCCTACGACTACCTGATCATAGCCACCGGAAGCCGTACTTACTTTCCTGCTTTCATCCCGGGACTGCGTGAATATACCCATGGAGTCAAAAGTATCCCAAGCGCTCTGGATTTCAAACAGCAATTTGAACGTGCCCTTTTAGATCGCATTGAAGCACAAAAACAAGGGTGCGATGCAAAGCCGTTTAACATCGTCATCGGCGGAGCAGGACTCTCCGGCGTCGAGATCGCAGCAGAAATGGCAGCGTATGCCAACCGTTTTTACCAAAATGGGAACTTCGGATGCCGTGGTGTTGATGTTTATCTCATCGATGCGTATGAGACGATATTATTCGGGATGGATCCATTTTTGATTGAGAGTTCTCATGAGCGTCTCTTAAAACTCGGAGTTCATGTCTGGCATAACAACCGTATCAGCGAAGTACGTGAACGCTCCATTCTCCTAGATAATGGAAAACTGCTCGATTTTGAATTTATGATTTTTACAGGGGGAGTATGTGCCTCGACATTGACAGAAAAACTCGGATTTAACATCAATGCCAAAGGTCATCTCAATGTCTTAAATGACCTTTCAATTGAAAACTATTCTAACATCTTTGCTATCGGTGATGTTGCCAATCTCACCGATGAGAAGGGAAAACCTCTTCCTCCCACTGCACAGCTTGCTGAACGAAGTGCAGAGCATGTAGTACGGAATATTGCTTTAAGCCAAAAAGGACAACCCTATAAAAATTTTAGCTTTACCAATCAAGGGGTCATGATTGCTCTGGGAGGCGAATACGGTGCAGGATTGCTCCCCGGAGGGATCAAGGTAAAAGGGTATCTTGCCTATTTAATCAAAAAGGCTATTTTTTGGATGTACACTGCTCCCCTGCGCCGACGAAGTGCTATCGGAAAGCGACGATAAGTTTGCTCTAAACTCACTTTCGGTGAGTAAAGTCACCCCTAGTTCCACCGCTTTATCGTATTTACTCCCTGCATCTTCGCCATAAATGACAAAATCGGTCTTTTTAGAAACCGATGAGGCGACTTTTGCCCCCAACTCCTCCAACATATTTTTAATAATGTCGCGCGAGACACTCATTGAACCTGTAATCACAACCGTTTTATCTTTAAAAGGATTTTCAACAGCTATTTTTTTGACAGGTTCAAAGGGAGTTAAAATGTGACGAAGGGTATTGATTTTATCTTGATTAACACGGACGAATTCGAGAATAGACTCAACCATCTCTCCCCCAAATCCATCGAGTGCCAAAATCTCTTCACGAGTGGCATTATCAAATGCGGTTCCAAAAGCCGTACATAACGTTTTAGAAGCAACCTCTCCGATATGCTCGATTCCCAACGCATTGATAAAGCGCCAGCAATCACACCCTTTTACTGCACCGATTGCATCAATGAGGTTACGGCTCTTTTTCTCTTTGAACCCCTCCAAAGATAACAATTGTTCCATCGTGAGACTAAAAAGATCACTTACTTCTTTGACCAGTCCAGAGCTGTGGAGAGCTTCAACGATTTTATCCCCTAACCCGTCGATGTTAAGACACTGCTTGGAAGCAAAATAGATGATTGAGTTAACCACCCGCGCTTCACAATCCAAATTTTGACACTTGATCAATGCCCCCTCATCTAACAGCTCACTATTGCAAACGGGGCAATGAGACGGTCTTGCAATAACTTTTTCGCTTCCATCACGTTCACTTGCAATCACCTTGATAATCTTAGGGATAACATCTCCGCTGCGTAAAATTATGACTTTATCCCCGATACGGATGTCTTTACGCTCAATCTCATCGAAATTATGAAGCGTTGAGCGCTCGACCACGACCCCCTCGATGGAAACCGGTTCAACGATAGCAACAGGAGTGACAACACCGCTTCGCCCCACCTGTAAGATCACTTCACGCAAACGTGTAAGCTTCACAATCGCAGGAAATTTATACGCCGCCGCCCATCGTGGATTTTTCACCGTATAACCCAACTCATCTTGCACCGCAATAGCATCGACTTTGATCACCATGCCATCCAGTAGCATCGCAAAATTATCCCGCTCAATTCGCATCTCATGGTAAAACGTCTCGATTTGATCGGCTCTTTCACACAAGTGAGTCATGTGAGGATTACGAAATCCGAGACCATAGACCCACTCCATCCGCTCCGAGAGGTTTTTAATCTCCAACGTATTAAAACCGATACCATAGGGCATAAAAACCAAACGACGAGAAGCAGTAATACGAGTATCAAGCTGTCGTAAACTCCCCGCCGCCGCATTGCGCGGATTAGCAAACAACGATTCGCCATTTCGTAAGCGTTCCTCATTGATCTTCTCAAAATCCTCTTTGAAGATTACCACTTCCCCCCGAATTTCGATACGTTCGTGATAATCAATAGAGAGAGGAATACTCTGTATCGTTTTGGCATTTTGAGTAACATCTTCCCCCTCGACACCATCACCACGAGTTATTGCTTGAACCAATACACCATTATCGTAGATAAGATTCAAACTCGCCCCGTCAAACTTCGGCTCGCAATAAAAGCGCACTTCCCCATATCCTTTCGTAATACGGTTCACCCACGTCTCTAACTCTTGTTCGTTAAATAAATCTTCCAAACTCCACATTCGACTCAAATGCGGTGCTTTGTCAAACTTATCCTGCGGCACATCACCGACTCGCTGTGTTGGCGAATCAGAAATGATCTCGTTCGGGTATTCATGCTCATACGCCACTACCTGATGATAGAGAATATCGTATTCTTCATCCGTCGTGATGGGATCGTCGAGGACATAATAGTGGTAAGAGTATTTTTGGAGTTGTTTTACGGCGGTTTTATAGTCGGTTTGGGTCATTGGTCACTCTCGTCTTTATAATTTTCGTATTTCGGGATATAAGCTTTACCATCATAAACAGTTATTTCCAATTTGGAAACAACTGTATTATTTGTCTTTCGCCTTCTTTTTGAACTTGTAAGAAATTCTTACAAGTTGCGTCTTTTTCTCGCTCCCACTCTCCCGAGTGGGAGTGTGTATAGCGTCTTGTCTGCATTCCCACTCAGGAGAGTGGGAACGAGAGAAGCGATTTGTTAGACTGCTTTTAATAAACCGATAATAATTGCAGTAACACCAAAAATTAGTGGAAATATATAGTGAAACAAAAGCCAGCTTAAATATTTAAAATCAAGCCAAAATCTTCCCCATTTAATTTCCCACCAACGTACATTACGCGATATAGACATTGTCTTTTTTGCAATGTCACTTTTGGCTTTCAATGTCGCATTAAACTTTGGATAGCCGTAAACCAAATAAGCAAATAAAAAATAGAAAACCAAAGCGACCAACCCATAATAAAAGTGAATTTCTTTTAGGTGTTGGAATGAAATACCTATAATTTTTCCTTCAGTTGGATTAATTTTTGTTAATGCAGAGAAAAACACGATAGCTGAAACCAAAAGCAGATTTCTTCGTTCAAGCTGAACCAATTGATCATATGATTCAACAATAAGCTGATCTATCTTCTCATGTTCCTCTGGGATGTATGTGTACGATTTTTCTCTCACATCTATTTCCCTTCCAATTGAGTCTAATTATTATTCAATCCAAAAATATACCGTTTCACCCAATACCTAACAGATCATTAGACACATATAATGTCTAAGTTTTAAACTCATCTATCAAAATTAAACAAAATGACATATTTATAAAGATTGTACTATGAAACAAAAGAAATTACAAGGAGATACCCTTCGACTAGCTCAGGGCGAACGAGAGAAAATTATTTCATTGTCTCATCAATCAATTCCCACAGTTTCTCAGGATCTTGTGCAAGTGCTTTTGCTTGATCGAGTTTGGATTCGGTAAGAGATTTGGCGATGGTGTCTTGTATATCAAATGCCGTTTCATTTCCGCTCGTCACTGCCATTTCAAGCAATCCATAAGCGATAATCTCATTTTTTAAACCATTTTGCCCAAGCCCGTACATGAGCCCCAGATTGGTAAGGGCTGAAGATTCGCCTTGTTGGGCTGCTTTACGATACCAAGCAATTGCCTCGTTGATCTCATTTTTAGCTTCACAAGCCATCCCAATATACGTCTGTGCAGGAGCAAATCCATTGCCTGCCGATTTTTGATACAAATCCATTGCCATTTTTTCATTTTTAGGAATCCCAAGCCCTTCAAAATAAAGGGCCCCAAGACTTGCTTGTGCGGGAGCGTGATTTTTTTGGGCTGCTTCGCTGAACCATCTGAATGCCTCGTGATGATTTTTTAAAACGCCATACCCTAAGTTGTACATCATCCCGAGATTGAACTGCGCGTCCACTTCTCCCTGCAAGGCTGCCTTGCGATACCACCATACCGCTTGAGTAGAATTTTCTTCTATCCCTTTACCTTTTTCATACATCCAGCCTAAACTGTTTTGGGCATACAAATTTCCATGCTCTGCCGCTTTTTTATACCAATGAAATGCCTGAACATCATCGCGTACAACACCATGCCCGTATTCATATATTTCACCTAAAATACTCTGAGATTCAGAATTTTCATGGTTTGCCGATTTCGTATACCAATACACTGCTTTTTCATAATCTTGCTCTACATACGATCCAAAATGATACATTTTAGCCAGTTTATTTTGTGCGTCTGAATCACCATTTTCTGCTAATTTTGTAATTTTTTTAAAATTAAACGCATGAAGTAAAGGTCGAAGAAGCGTTTTAAACACAAAAAGCCTTTTTAAAAAATAATGTAGATTATACTATAAACGAATAATTTTCGCCCAAAATCCACTGATAAATCAACCATTGAGCAGCTTTTGCATCAGTCTACATTCCCACTTG
>JAGXHZ010000006.1 GCA_024635855.1 Sulfuricurvum sp. | reverse complement strand
TTGTGTCGTATTTAATGCACCCAAATACGCCAGTTCCAAAAATTCTTCGACCATCGCACCAATCATCTCTGGAGAAATCGGAATCAGTGAAAGACGCATAACGTTTTCGATTTTAATCATAAGGACGTCATCTGCTCCAAAAGGAAGAGGTGCTTCACTGCTTAGTTTTTGATATTCCGATGTATTGTAAATTCTTTGCGCCAACTCTTCCACTGCTTCTGTACCATTGGCTTTCGTAAATTCCAATACTAAACTCATCACAAAATGCCAGACATCAATAATCTCGATTTGCAAGTTGGCATAATCGGTCGGTTGGGCAATACTTTTCCAGTGTTTCCATCCAAAAGAATCAATCATTTCGGCAGACTCCATCGTAATGCATCGGCGCCAGTTGATTATTTTGCCGTGCTTCGTTACCCCTTTTTCCCAACCAATTCCATTGGTAGCATCATTGAGTTGTTGCTGAAGTTGCAACATTGAAAGTAATTTATTCATCTCTATCCTTTAAAAAGTTTCAAATTATAGGTAAAATTCCCTATGCAAAAAATTATTTGTCAAAAATGTATTTATTATTTCGTCACATGGGAAGCCAATCAGCCTCACGGATGCAAAGCGTATGGGTTTAAAAGTAAAGCTATCCCTTCCCAAGTTGTTCTCAATTCCAGTGGAAAACCCTGCAATTTTTTCGAACCTAAGAATCCCGTTTCCAAATAAGCTTTTTACCGAAGCCCAAAGTATTGTCCGTCATTTTTATCTCATCAAGACGAATTTTCCAAAGGGTCGGATTCATCACTCTCGAAAAAGGGAAAGCATCAAAATAAAGCCCTTTGCCTTCTTCGCAAAGCGTCATATTCCCACGAAATTGTATCCCCTGAATCTTTCCGACCATCTTGGTCTCTAGCGCGACCGTTCCCGCAACGGTATGATTATTCTCCGCATTAGAACCATGAAGAGTATCGGGATCCGTTGCAACGATAAAAGCAATATTTAGCGGATCATACGCATAAAATAACGAACAGCACCACAACTCTTCATGATACGTTGCCAAAGATAGAAGATGATGTTCACCAATAAAAGCCTCAATTTTTGGATTCATACCCGCTCCTGTGTAATGCATCGCTTATCTTTTTTAACGCACTTTCCAACAACTCCGTAGAAACGGCAAAATTAAGCCTCATAAAACCTGATCCCTCACGACCGAAACTTAGCCCTGCACTCAAGCCAAGAGAGCACTTTTGGATAAAAAACTCTCGTAATTCACGATATCCCAATCCTAAAGCACGACAATCCAGCCACGAGAGGTACGTCCCTTGCGGAGGGAATAGTTTAATCGCAGGTGAATGATCTGCCCACTCTATCATTTTTTCTCGATTGCTTTGCAAATGGGAAACAAGCTCTTTATGCCACACATCTCCATGTGTATAGGCAGCTTCAAAAGCTACGTGCGATAACACGGCTCCATCACCAAAATGGACTCTTTTGCGCTCTTCATTATAAAGCTCACGCAGTTTTTCCGAAGCAATGCAGACACTCGAAATCCCAAATCCTGCCATATTAAACGTTTTACCTGTCCCTAAAAGTGTCACAGAACATTCGCGTAGTTCATCACCCAATGATGCAATCGGAATATGTTTATTTCCCTCAAACACAATATCACAATGAACCTCATCACTCACGATAATAATACCGCGATCAAGACATAAAGCCCCCAACTCTAGTAATTCATCTTTTCTCCACACACGACCTACTGGATTATGAGGAGAACACAACAGCAGTATTTTGGTTTTTTCCGTAATGTGTGTTCGTAAGGTTTCAATATCAAAAAAATACTCTCCGCTTTCATCTCTTTGGAGAGAGTGTAAAACAAGATGACGATTATTCTCTTTAACCATGGAAAAGAAAGGGGGATAAACAGGGCTCATCACAAGTACCTCATCCCCCTCACTGCTAAATGCTCGTATAGCACACCCGATGGAGGCAACCACCGAGGGAGAATAACTCAACCATTCACGCTTAATATCCCATCCATGATGACGCTTCATCCAAGCACATTGTGCCTCATACGCCTCATCACGAATGATTTCATACCCTATTACGGGATGATTTAACCGCTCTCTTACCGCATCTAAGACACAACTGGGAGTTGCAATGTCCATATCTGCCACCCACATCGGCTGCACATTATCGGTGCCGAAAAGCTTTTGTCGCAAAATATATTTTTCAGCATTAGATCCGCTTCGATCAACAAAACCAAACTCATCCATACCGTTTTTTCCAAGCTTCATGCATCTTCTCTATGTGAGTATACTTTTTTGCTTCATTTTCACCTTCACCCACTACGTATCTAAAGCCTGCATGTTGGATAAAATGGCGACGAAAGGCATAACGTGCAGCGTGCATTATCTCATTACCCGTAGATGCCCACGAACCGCCTTTAATCATATTGTGCTTCCCGTCAAACGTAGGTTCGGAAAAATCATCATACCATGGATGCGTCTCAAACCCTTCAAACGCATCCATCTGTGTTTGCGTCCATTGCCATACATTTCCGACGACATCGTAAAGCTCTCCATGTGCAAACGTATCTACCGGAACTGAGGAAGCATAATGGGCAAAATTGATATTGGCACGGCTATCATCGAAAATATCCTCACTCATTCCACCCTCTTCGACCATGACCGCCCACTCTGCTTCACTGGGAAGACGATAATTTTGCCCCTCTTGAGCACTTTTCCATCGACAAAACGCTTCCGCTTCAAGAGCATTCACCTCTACTGGCCAATTGTACGGCATATCAATCTCGCAAGCCAATGCACGGTATCTAAAACTGCCATCTGCTTGAGGAACCCAAAACGGTGGGCAGGAAGCATTACGTATGCTTAAATATTTTAATCCCTCATCATCCCACCATCGTGAAACACCGTACCCGTTTGCCATGACAAAATCCATAAATTCGCCATTGCTGACCAAATAGTGTGATGCTTCAAAAGCTTCCACATTATACGTAGCGTAGCCATATTCGTTGTCCCAACCATATAAACCATGGTCATCCAAACCTTTTCCAAGCCGTATTTCTCTAGCTCCAAAATAGACTAAACTATTTTCGGGGCACTCCCCCCGAACAGGACAAATCGGAAATGAAGCATCTTCACGAATATATTCTAAAGGCATTTGTCGATGGAGGACGCTGGACGTTTCAATATGAATCCGTTCATGCTCTATCCCCATCCAAATTGCCCAAAACGGATCATTTTTAGTAATAGGCAACGTCATAGGAAAGGTTGTGATAATCTCATCTACACAAGAACGAACACGCTTGCGATATTCACGCACCTCCTCAACGCTTGGCCATCTCAAGCTTTCACTATTGGCATCCCAGACCATCTCATCTACCCCAACGGCGAACAATGCTTCAAAATGAGGATTTATTCTCTCATCTAAAACACCCGAAGCGATCAGCTTATTAATATAAAAAATAGCCGTATGTCCAAAATAAAAAATCATCGGATGACGTGTTGGTTCCGATTGATGATAAAAGACTTCATCTGAGCGTAAAAGATCAAATAATGATTCAAAAAGATCAAAACTTTGATGAAAATAGTGACGTAATTGAGCACGCGTATTTTCTATGTTTTCTCCATCAAGTCGTACGGACTTCATTTGCTTGGCTATCACCCGCTAATCCTCTGCATTTACTAAATTTATATTGTTCACTATTGTACCTTAGTGACTCTTATAGGAAAAACTTGAAAAAAAATGAGACTAAATAATCAAAAAAATGATTATAATGACCATATCAAGAAGATATCAAAAAACATCAATGGGAAATAAGAATGGCATTTGAAAAAACGTTACAGGATATGAGTATTAAGAAGCGGATGAATTACCTCGTGGGAGCAGCCACGATGTCCGTTATAGGAGCTGCAATATTCGTCTATTTTGCCCTTAGCAGTTTAGAAAGTCAATACGATGAGCTTCAAGAAAAAACCATATCAGGAGCCATGAACGCACTGAAAATCGAAAAAGATCTCAACTACATCAGTCGCACCAGTCGCGATATTATGTTGGGAGGAGATTATGACAAAAATATCGATAAGCTTAAAAAGCACATCGATAAAATTAATACCGTGTTCATTGAACTGGATAAAAGTGCAAGCGAACCTGCTGAGCAACAACTAATTACGGATGCAAAAGAGAGTACATCTGCTTTTTTAGACAACACACTTACCATGATGAAGTCCCTCGATGCAACTACTATTTCAACCAACTCTTCTGCTATTTATGCAACGTACAAAAAAGAATTAACACCCTACGCGGATGCTTCAAGAGAAAAATTTGAAAAAGTAGTTGAACTCAAACAGGAAAAACTCAAAACTGCATCCCAAAGCCTTCATTCACAAATTACTTTTTATAAATTTTTTGTCCTTATGACGGGGTTTGGCGTGGCGATTGTTATTTTCATTTTTGCCAGTATGATCAGCAGTTCCATCACTATCGCTATCCAAAAGTTTACACGAATTATTACCAACATCTCCGAGGGAAATTTTGCTCAAACTTCCATCAAAGCATCTCAGGAAACAGAGATGGGAATCATGGGAAATGCTTTGGAACAGCTCATCAATCAGATTCAAAATCTTATCCATCAGATTAATGCCTCTATTTCGGGTGCAACCAAAGGGGACTTTTCACATACGCTCAATAGTGCTGGATTGCATGGAGAGTTTGTGGCTGCCATTGAAAACGTCAGTACTAGTATTGCAGTGATGCAAACACAAGAGCAAAAGAAACGTCGAGACTCCCTAAATTCTGAATTAAGCCAACTCAACGTAAAAGTGACAGAAAGTCTCAGTGTCATCCAAGAAAACTTACACAGCAATATCCAAGATCTAAAAGAAGTCACAAGAGCAACAACGACAGCCGCCGTTTTGGCAAATGACAGTCGAGATACAATATCCATTATTATCAATGAGCTCAATATGCTCAATGAAAAAGTAAGCAATAACAATGATGCCATCGGACATATCGCATCCCGCGCGAACGAAATCAACTCTGTCATTCAACTCATTACCGACATTGCCGATCAAACGAACCTTCTAGCTCTTAATGCGGCTATCGAAGCAGCACGGGCTGGTGAACACGGACGAGGATTTGCCGTAGTCGCGGATGAAGTACGCAAACTTGCAGAACGAACCCATAAAG
>JAGXHZ010000047.1 GCA_024635855.1 Sulfuricurvum sp. | reverse complement strand
TTTGATGACGCTTATTATCAGGATGAACGCATTGGTGGATGGCGGAAAAATGAGGTAATTAAACTTTCTAATGGCGAACTTATGGTGATTTATGAAGATCTTACTCAAGCTAAACAGATTGAAGAGGAGAATCATAAGTATCTAAAACAGCTTCAAGAGAGTGAAGAAAAATTTAGAAGTATTGCGGAAAATGCTTTGATGGGGATTTTTATTTACGAGGATCATTATTGTTATGTCAATGATGCATTTGTATCCTTGACAGGTTATACACAAGAAGAGCTTTATCGGATGGAAGTTTGGGAAATCATTGAAGAGTCGAATCGTAATATAGTCAGAGAAGTTTCTAAGCAGCGTTTGAAGGGAGTAGAGTTCCCTTATACCTATCAAGATATTAAATTGGTGACCAAATTAGGTAAGATCAGAACGATGAGGGCATCCACTAAAACGATTATGTACAATGGTCACTTTGCCGGAATGGGTACGATCATTGATATTACTGACATTAAAGAGACCAAAGCACAATTAAAGATGCTGGCTCAAGCCATTGAGCAAACCGATGATTTAGTCAAAATTATCAATACCAAAGGAGAGATTCTTTTTGTTAATGATTCGATGATAGTCCATAGCGGATATGACCGTTCTGAGCTCATTGGTGAACATACGCGTAAATTCAAATCAGGGTATCATGACAAATCATTTTATGCAAAGCTTTGGGATACGATTGCTTCTGGAAAGACTTTTCGAGATACGTTTGTGAATAAATCAAAAGATGGTAGTACTTTTTATGAAGAGATGACGATTACTCCGATTTTAGATGCAAATGGAAAAGTTGAATACTACGTCTCAACCGGAAAGGATATCTCAAAACGAGTTGAGTTAGAGAATGCGCTCCGAGATGCTGAAGAACTTTATCATACACTGTTTGACCTTTCTCCTGTTGGAATATTGGTGATTGATGCTCAAACGGGTAAAGCGGTAGAGTTTAACAGTATCAGTCATAAAGCGCTTGGTTACACTGCTGAAGAATTTGCTCGTCTTCAGGTTACGGATTATGAGGCGATAGAGTCCTATGAAGATACTAAAACACATATTGAAGCATTGAAAAGTGGGAAATCTGAAATATTTGAAACGCAACATCGAACTAAAAATGGAGAAATCCGAGATGTTGTTATCTCGGTACAACTCATTACGGTAAAAGAGAATCCGTATCTATTCTCAGTGTATCATGATATTACCTCCCTTAAACAGTATGAGCGGGCACTTGAAATTGCTAAGCAAAATCTTGAATCAGCAAATAAATCTCTTACAGATCAAGCCAAACTTTTAGAAGAATATGCGTTTTTAGATCCACTTACTCTTCTTGCAAATCGTCGCAAATTTGATAAGATTTTCGATACAGAATGGCGTCGTGCATCGCGTAACCATCAGCCTTTGTCCATCTGTATGATCGATATCGATTTTTTTAAAGGGTACAACGATGCACTTGGTCATGATGAAGGAGATCTATGCTTACAGAAGGTTGCTTCCGCAATCAATAAGAGCAGTTCACGTGGTGGAGAATTAGTAGCTCGTTTTGGAGGAGAAGAGTTTATAGTGCTACTTCCTCATTGTGATGAAAAGAATGCCTATCGAAGCTGTGAAAACATTCGTCGATCCGTTGAAGCTTTAGGGATAATACACCCTGATTCAAAAGTATCATCTGTTGTAACCGTTAGTATAGGATGTGCTACATGCTATCTTCCGGATAAAACATTGGATCAAAAAAGTTTGATAAAACGTGCCGATGAAGCTCTATATAGAGCAAAGGACAATGGCCGAAACAGGGTTGATACTATTGGAGAGAATACTTTTAGTGAAATCAAAATAATGGAGGATTTTACAGTAAGCTAATAAACCTAATCATATTGAGTTAAATTTTTAAGCATTTGCTTGAAAATTATTTTATGAATAAAATGAAGACTGTACCAATAGAGGTATCCAAGCAACCCTTCGGGATCAAAATAGGGTCGCATAATAAACAGTGCTTCATCGGTTTGCTCTATTTGTTCGATTGAAAATTGAAGCCAAGCGTTCCCCGGTGTTTTCATATTGGCTTTGAGTCGCAAAACTTTGCGATTGGTTTTATTTATGTGGTAGGTTACAACCCAAAAATCGATTCTATCCCCAACACGCATAAGTTTTGGAGATCTTCGCGCCCAATTGTTGAGCCCCGGACCTCCCAATAAGGTATCGATAAAACCACGTATTTTCCATAAATAGGATAAAGAGTAATAGCCGTTTTTTCCTCCGATCCCTTTAACGCGGTTAAAAATTAAATCGGCTTTATCCATGGGGATTTTTTTTGAATATTCATCGAAAATAAGACCATTTTTTACTTCTGAAGTTATAAAGCCAAGTTGTTTTTTTGTTTTTTCATTTAGTACCGATATCTCATAGGGGGTGTCCCATGAGCTGTTTATGTAACCCTCTTCGCTGCGTTCGGAAGCAATAATAATAGCTTCATCGAGAGATGTGATTCTGATTTTTGGGTCTTTGTCGATTTTTGAAACCGGAAACTCTTCAACGACGGCATCACAATATGCCCCAGCGATGAGTCGATAGATTAGAATATAGGGCATCCCCGACATACGAGCAGCAAACCAGCTGATTACCTTGGGAGTTAACCATAGGCTTGCAAACGGGATAGGGATGAGATGCATTTTTTTTTGTAATGTTAGCTTGACATAGCGCATAACAATATCGCTGTATTGAAGATCTTCGCCGCACCCAATTTCGACGATTTGTCCATGATAAAGAGGGTTACACAAGGCATGGATTAAATAGTCTATGACATCATTAACAAAGATAGGTTGGCAAAACCCCTCCTCTTTTCCTAAATCAGGGATAAAAGGGAGCTTGTCTCCCAGAGCGCGAATCAGCTCAAAACTGGCCGATCCCTCGCCAATGATGACACCGGCACGAAATTCTGTGACGCAATCATGGCGAAGACGCAAGTGCTGCGCGGTTTCCTGCCTACTTTTAAGATGTTTAGAAAGAGGTTTATCGGGTCTGTCAATTCCCAGCCCTCCGAGATAGATAATTTGTTTGACCCCTGCTTCTTGGGATACAGATGCTACAAGTTCAGCCAAGCGATTGTCGAGATTTAAAAAGTTTTCTGCTTCGGTAGTTAACGAATGAATGAAGTAATATACGGCGTCTACTCCGGTTAAGAGTTCGCGAATATAGAGATATTCTTTTTCTTCAATGTCGATGGAAGCAATGCATATTCTTGTATTTCTATGTTCAAATAAGGCACATTCTTCATTAATGAAAGACATTTTTCGTGACTCACGTACAAAAATGGTTACATAATGACCACGGTTGTAAAGTTCCATCAATACTTTCGTACCAATGTAGCCTGTCGCTCCAAAAATAGCAATATGTTTAGGCTTACTAGGTTGTGAATCATTTGGCATTAGAAGACGTCTCCTCCTTTTTAAACTCGTCAATGAGTAATCATAGTCTTTTTTAAACAACCATCCTAATCTCTCTAATAATTTCTTGAAATAATGGGGAAAGGAGATGGGTTAACTGCATTTGATGCAGAAAATTTTATCATTTACTTTTTAGTATTAAAATCCAAGTAAGTAAAATGGTGCTACATTGATATACGTTTTGTCAATAATTTACAAATAAGGGGTAGTCATGGGAAAATGTCCGATCACAGGTTTGGGTGTAGGAAATCCCTCCGCCGGAAATAAAGGGACTTACAATAAAGATTGGTGGCCCAATCAACTCAATCTTAAAATTCTTTCACAACACTCCAATAAAGTAAACCCTTTAGATGAAAAATTTGACTATAAAGTAGAATTTAAAAAGCTAGATTTCGATGCTTTAAAAAAAGATTTGACAGACCTTATGACGGACTCCAAAGAGTGGTGGCCGGCAGATTACGGGCATTATGGTCCGTTTTTTATCCGCATGGCATGGCACAGTTCTGGAACCTATAGAATAGGTGATGGTCGTGGCGGTGCCAGTAGCGGAAGTCAGCGTTTAGCTCCACTGAGCAGTTGGCCGGATAATATCAATCTCGATAAATCCAGACGTCTTCTTTGGCCCATCAAACAAAAATACGGCAATAAAATTTCATGGGCAGATCTGATGATATTGACCGGAAATGTAGCAATTGAATCGATGGGACTAAAAACGTTTGGATTTGCCGGCGGCAGAGAAGATGTTTGGGAGAGCGAAGAGGATATCTACTGGGGCAGTGAAGATAAATGGCTGGGTGATCAACGATATGAGAAAAAAGAGAACCGAGACGGCTTAGAAAATCCGTTAGCAGCAGTACAGATGGGGCTTATCTATGTCAATCCCGAAGGTCCTAATGGTGAGCCAAATGTCCTCGAATCCGCCAAAGATATTCGTGAAACCTTTACGCGAATGGCGATGGACGATAGGGAAACCGTTGCTTTGGTGGCAGGTGGTCATACCTTCGGTAAATGTCACGGTGCGGGTGATGCCTCCAACGTCGGACCTGAACCCGAAGCAGAAAGTTTGATTGCACAGGGTTTTGGATGGCTGAGTAAATTTTTAAGCGGAAAAGGGGATGACACGATCAGCAGCGGAATCGAAGGTTCTTGGACAGCGAATCCTACGAAGTGGGATAACGGCTATTTTGATATCCTCTTCAGGTACGACTGGAATCTTGAAAAAAGTCCTGCCGGTGCTTGGCAATGGACTCCGATCAATCCCAAAGAGGAAGATATGGCACCAGCAGCCCATGATCCGAGTAAAAAAGTAAAAACCATTATGACCACCGCCGATATGGCCATGAGAATGGACCCCGTCTATGGCCCTATTTCGAAAAGATTTCATGAAAATCCAGAGGAACTCGCAGATGCTTTTACACGGGCATGGTTCAAATTAACCCATCGTGATATGGGACCTAGATCAAGATATCTTGGACCGGAAGTTCCGGCTGAAGAGTTGATTTGGCAAGATCCGGTGCCATCGGTAGATCATAAGCTTGTTGACGATGCGGATATTGAAGCGCTGAAAACAACAATACTCCAAAGCGGGCTCACTGTTTCCCAACTTGTAAAAACGGCTTGGGCATCCGCTTCTACCTACCGAGACTCAGATAAACGTGGCGGTGCGAACGGTGCTAGACTCCGATTGGAACCGCAAAAAAGTTGGGAAGCGAACCAAGGATGCGTAACCGTCAACGCCAAACTTGAAACGATCCAAAAAGGGTTCAATGATTCTTCAACGGATGGGAAAAAAGTATCTTTGGCTGATCTCATCGTCCTAGGCGCAGCTGCAGGAATCGAAAAAGCGGCACAGGATGCAGGCATGAACATAACCGTTCCCTTTGCTGCAGGCAGATCCGATGCAACACAAGAGCAGACCTTGGCTCCCTCTTTTTCGTATCTCGAACCGATTGCCGATGGATTTAGAAATTTTCAGAAAAAGAAATATGCAGTAACAAGCGAAGAACTGCTGGTCGATAAAGTGCAATTGTTAGGACTTACTGCGCCGCAAATGACGGTTTTAATCGGTGGTATGAGAGTTTTAGGCGCTAATTATGACAACTCATCAAAAGGGATTTTTACCGATAAAGTCGGTGTACTCACCAACGATTTTTTTGTGAATCTTTTGGATATGAATATCGTCTGGAACAGTGTCGGTGAAGATGAAGAGGCGTTCGAGGGAAAAGATCGAACGTCGGGGAAAGTAAAATACACCGCCAGTAGAGTTGATCTCGTTTTCGGATCGAATTCGCAATTACGCGCCATTGCTGAAGTCTATGCCCAAGAAGATTCAAAAGAAAAATTTGTTAATGATTTTGTGGCGGCTTGGAACAAAGTTATGAATGCAGATCGTTTTGATCTTATATAGCTTTAGTGTTAAGATTATCGTTAAAATGACGTATAAATTAAATATTTTGAATGAGGCATAAAGAATTTGTTTTTACAACGATGAATTGGCTTTTTGCTGCAATGAAGCGTGTTGGATTTCCAACTCTTCAAGCCGTTCCATTTTTTGGTAATGACGCAGGTTTAAGGTGGTAAATTTATAGCCTAAAAAGATGATTAGAGGCCAAAGCCCCAACCATAAAAATGCTTCGATGTATTCCATAATCTTCTTCCTTAATAACTAAACGGATCATTTTTGATCTCGTCATGGGTGATAGGGCTAGCCATAGCGCGCCAAACGACCACAATATATCCTAATACGACAGGTACAAATAACGATACATAACTCATGACGACTAGGGTGTATCGGCTTCCTGAACTGTTTGCCGTGGTCAATGAGCTTTGGATATCAACGTACGAGGGATAAAAGGGTGAGCCTCCTACTCCTGTCGAAAAAAGAAGAGCAAAAACCATAAATACCGTTCCGGCAGCGGCACACCAAAATCCTGATTTTTTAGCCCTTACTCCTCCGAAAAGAAAAAGTCCCAATCCGATGACAAAAGGGGCTAAAACACTCACCGGATAGGTCATAAAGGTATGAAAATAGCGATTCATTTCAATCATCACTCGATTATTTTCTACCGTAAGTCCCGGAATGATAAAAATCCATGTAGCATAGGCAGCTAAAGCAGTAATCGTGATGAGCATCTCAATGTGGAGTTTTTTGAGTGTTGAGTGTGTGATTTCATCCTCTTCAACGCTGTTTAGGATATACAACATTCCCAAAATACGTGAGAGCATCATTACGCTAAGTCCGCCCAAAAGATTAAAAGGGACACTCAATGCTTCAAGACCTCGCGTTGCAAGCATCCAGTGTGACAGGTTCGCATCGTCCACGACAAAGGCTCCGCCTGAAAAGAGGGTTGAAATGATGACGCCAATCAAAAAGGGAGCAAGATATCCGTTGATACTCAAAAAAGTTTCGTACAAACGTGAACCGTAAACATTTCCTTTTTTAGTGCGGTACTCATACGAAACAGCTTGGATCGTAAATGAAAATAAAAGTACCATCCACGCATAATACGCCCCTCCGAAACTTACCGCATAAAAGAGGGGAAATGCCGCGAAAATCGCTCCGCCGAAGAGGACGAGGGTGGTGAATCCGAGTTCCCATTTGCGTCCGAATACATTGTAAAGCAAGGTTTTATCCGCTTCATTTTTGGCAATGGCGGGGATTAGAGCCTGACCCCCTTGAACAAACAGCATCATCGCTAAAAATCCGCCCAAGAGGGAGATAATACCCCACCAGTAATTTTGCAGCCACAGTAGTTCCCAGGTTTCAAACATGATCGTCTCCTTTTTCGGCAACATGCGGTCCGTTGGCTATCGCCGACATCATAATCTTTATCTCCGCAATTAACAGCGTCGTAAAGAGGATGGCAAACGCCCAAAAGGTAATTTTAACGGTCGTAGTACTCAGTGCACTTACCCCTTTCATTGTGGGCAGCAGATCTTGGATAACCCAAGGCTGACGACCCACTTCAGTAACGATCCACCCCGCTTCGCACGCGATAAATCCAAGAGGAATGGACATAAAAGTAATCCACAATACCCAGCGGGTGTTGATGAGTTTGTTGGTCATTGAAAGATAGAGTAATATAATGAACAAAACGATAAAAAAGAAACCCAGTCCTACCATCACGTGGAAACTATAAAACGTCAATGCGATGGGGGGACTCGTTTGCAGCGCATCGGTGAAATAACCATAGCCCATGTATGATTGGTTCACATTAAACGCTTTTAGACTTGCTCTTGCGGCAGCGGTATTGTTCGATTTTTTGGCTTCATGGTAGGCATCTAAATCACTCAATGCCGCACGTCCCCGTTGGATTTTCTCACCGGCACTCATAATGCCGAATTGTTCATTTCCATTGATGAGATCATTGATCCCCGGAACAAAGGCATTGATGTCGTGGTATCCTAAGAGGGATAGTGCGTAGGGTATTTTAATGTCTTCGTAAAATACAGGAAGATCATCACCTACTTTTTTATCAGGATTTAAAATCCCAAATGCGACGATTCCCGCACCTCTTTCACCCACATAAAGTCCTTCCATCGCGGCGAGTTTCATCGGCTGTTTTTGAGCTACGTGATATGCCGATTCGTCACCGGTGAGAAGTAAAAACAAGGATGCAAATAGTCCAAAGGAAGAAGCAACGATGATACTGCGGCGGGCAAACTGCGTCTCGCGTCCACGTATTAGAAACCATGCGGAGACACCGACAACGAAAACGGCAGCGGTTACGTAGCCGCCGCCGATGGTATGGAAAAATTTGGCAACGGCAACCGGAGAGAAGATCACTTCCCAAAAATTACCCATCTCATAACGCATTGCATCGGGATTAAAATTCATCCCAACCGGATATTGCATCCAGCCGTTTGCGACTAAAATCCACAATGCCGAGAGATTGCTTCCGATGGCAACCAGCCATGATGATGTGAGGTGAAATCCTTTTGAGACGCGGTTCCATCCGAAGAAAAGGACAATAAAAAAGGTTGCTTCGAGGAAAAAAGCAAAAATCCCCTCAATCGCCAAAGGTGCACCGAAGATGTCACCGACGATCCACGAGTACGCTGCCCAGTTGGTTCCAAACTCGAACTCCATTATAAGACCTGTAGCCATACCGATAACGAAGTTGATACCGAAAAGTTTAACCCAAAATTTAGTGGTTTTGAGCCATTTCTCATCACCGGTTTTGACATAAATCGTTTCCATAATAGCAACAAGAAAAGAGAGCCCAAGCGTGAGCGGAACAAACAAAAAGTGGTAAATTGCCGTCAACGCAAACTGCGCACGCGACCAGTCTATGAGATCCATGGTACGGTTCCTTTGTTAGGGTTTTAAGGTTTCTGCGATCATCGCAGGAGCCTCTTTCGGAACATTTTTATAAGGGTTGTCGGAAAGGAACTGAAAAAGTCCCCAGATGATGATGAGTTTAAGAACAAGCACCATCATGAGTTTATTTCTAAAGTGCATTGCATGCCATAAATCACGATACATTGACATAATAGAATCACGATTCATAGCTATCTCCATTTTAGTTCTTTCATTAGATGATCGTAGACGTACTGAGTTTTTTGCGCATCAGGTTCACCTTTGTAATCCAAATGAGCACGTACGATTGTAGTGTTTCGTTCCTTTATCGTAATACGGATATATCCATCAAAGTCAGTTCCTAAGGAACGGCTTTGGGTATTGGTATAATTAATTTTATTTGTGATAGATATGTGTAAGTTTTATGGGAATTACATCCCAGCAATTCGAGGAAAATATCTCATTTTTGACATTTTATAATACCATCCCCAACCGATTTTGATCCAGTGACCGACGATGGGCATCGGAATGAAGTATGCTTTTTTATCGTCACGATAAACAAACCCTGCACCATTTCCCATATCCATAACACAGAGGATATTGAGGTGATTTTTGTATCCTTTTTTCTCCCCCGATTTGAGACCGAAGGCTATTGCGCTGTTGTGGGCGGCATTGCGTGCCATTACTTCGGCGATGTGTCCTTGTTTGGCTTTCCAGTCGGGACCTTCAAGAGCGCTCGCATCACCGATGGCATACCACCCCTCAATCCCTATAATTTCGCAAAAATCGTTAATCTGAATAAATCCGGAACTGTTTTGAGGTAAATCAGATTTTTTGATAAAGTTATGTGCATCTCCGGCAGGGATAAACATGGTTAGATCGCTCTCCAAGATGCTTTCATCTTCGAATACAACAGAGTTTTCTTCGAATCGGGTGATCTTTTTACCGTAGCGTGAAGCGAAGCGATTGCGTTTGAACATCATCTCCATCAGTTTGAGGGCTTTTTCTCCCATCCGTGCACCGGGAGAGGGCATGGGGGCGAAAAAAGTCATCTCGTAATTGTTGCGAATTCCCAGTTTTTTTAGGTGATGGTGGAGATTAAAAAACAGTTCAAATCCGGGACCGCCGCGTACACCGCTTGGGTCATTAGGATTGCCGCCAAAACCGAATGCGATTTTTCCGGACCCTTTTTTCACCAAAGCATCGATTTTTTCTTTGAGCAGGAGTGATTGTTCCGGTGCTCCGCAGATGGAGAGGGTGTGATCGAGTCCGATATGTTTCATCTTGCTAGCACCGGTTGCGATGACGAGATGATTGATTTTACGGATGCCTCCATTTTCGAGGGTAACGGTTTTTTCATGAGCATTGATCGAGAGAACACGGTCGAGAGTAAGGGTAAAGTTATGACGTACCGCCAGTTTGTCGAGAGGAAATGCAACATGCTCAAACGTATTTGTCCCAACTGGAATCCATATCGCGATGGGGTAGATGAACACATAGCTTCGCTCACTGATCAGTTCAACCTCAAATCCCTCTTTACGGTAATAAATCGCCGCTTCGACTCCGGCGATACCTCCGCCGATGATGATAACATTTTTTAAAGTCATGGTTAGTCCTGCTAGATGTAAATTTTGTATCGAAAATGTATTAATACATAGAACAATATATATGCATGATATTTTTAAAAAAATGATAACCATTTCTTTATAAAAATAATATAAAGTTAATTATAAGATTATATTAAATTATAATACTGAATTATTAATATCTATAATACTTATTAATAATTTAAATAGTAATAGTTTTGGCGCTCAATCGAGGTAGTATTTATAGAAATAACTGGGAAAAAAAGTAACACTACTGAGCTTTATTAAAATTTTAGTCTAAATTATAGGGATTAAATTAAGGATGTGATAGCATTGTGACGTAATAGGATTATAATCGTCTTTTATGGAATTTGAGTAATAAGTAGGGAGAAAGTATGGCAAGATTAGTTGTTTTAGGCGGCGGTGTCGCTGGACACACAGCAGCAACATTCGCAGCAGATTGGCTTGGAAGTGATCATGAGGTAGTCGTGGTCACTCCAAATGCAAAATGGAATTGGATTCCTTCAAATATTTGGGTTGGCGTCGGTCAAATGTCTAAAGAAGAGGTTACTTTTGACCTTGATCCTGTTTACAAAAAAGCAGGGATTACGTATAAACAAGCCAAAGCAGTCAGCCTTAATCCTGAAGGAAATGCTTCAGGGGACAAGCCTTTTGTTACGATCGAG
>JAGXHZ010000046.1 GCA_024635855.1 Sulfuricurvum sp. | reverse complement strand
TCCTTTCTGAGTGTTCAGGTGGCTATAGAGAGGGGGAAACGCCCGGTCCCATTCCGAACCCGGAAGCTAAGACCCTCATCGCTCATAATACTGCATCTTTCAGGTGTGGAAACGTAGGTCGCCGCCTGGCCTCAGATTTATACTTCTTTTACAATACAATCCCCCGCTTTAATCATTTTTCTTATTGTTAATCACCCAACCAAACAAAATTGTTTGTTTCTCTTCACAATATCTATCGTAAATGTTTTATTTATCACAAAAATGTCACTCTCATTGTTACTGTAAGAAACAGAGATGTAAAATTGTTTTACGAAAAAAATAATATTTTTTTTTCGTATAGAGTCATATAGTAAGCAATAAGGGCTTTTACAGGTTATTATGACGATTTATTGGTATAAGATAAACCTATTAAACCGTCGTATTATAAGTATGATCGAAAATATAACTTTTTTTTATAGTGTGATATTTTTGTGTTAAGTTTAATTTAATTTTTTCGCCCCTATAATGGTGTTGTTTACGAATCGTTTACCGATTCAATTTCAAACTTATCTAGGAGAATTAATGAAACGTTCAATCAAAATCGCTGTAGCAGCTGCTATGGCTCTAAGTGCTACATCAGCATTCGCAACCAATGGAGATCATTTAATCGGATTGGGTGCTAAAGCACGCGGTATGGGCGGTGTTGGTATAGGTATGTCTCATGGCGCTGAATCAGCACTTGTTAACCCTGCTATGATCACTTCAGTTAAAGGGACTGAAGTTTCATTTGGCGGAACTGTTTTTATGCCTGATGTTAAAACAGATATGGGAGCAAATGAAGGTGCCTATTCAAGCGATGCAGACCTTAGTGTAATCCCAGAAGTTTCGCTTGCTCAAAATGCAGGTAATGGTTTTTCATGGGGTGTCGGAATGTGGGGTACTGCTGGAATGGGTACTGATTATCGTGATGCTACAGGAACAATTGCTAACTTGAAAATGGTAACCAATCTTCAATTGATGCAGTTCGGTGTACCGTTGGCATATAAAACTGGAGGATTAAGTCTCGGTATTGCTCCAGTTCTTCAATATGGATCATTGGATATTAACTATGATGCAACTCAGTTCGGTGCTGGTGTAAGTGACACAACAGGTGTTGCACAAGATTTTGGAATGGGTTATAACCTCGGAGTAGCTTATGAAATGGAAGGCTTGACAGTTGGTGCTTCATATAAATCAGCAATTGATATGGAATATAAGGGACAAATTAAAACAGCAACAACAGAGTTTAATGGTGTTGCCGGTACTGCTATTTTGTCAGATCATTTGGAACAACCAGCTGAAATAGGTCTTGGTGCGTCATACACAATGGAAGGACACACACTTGCGGTTGATTACAAAAAAATCAAATGGTCAGATGCTAAAGGATACAAGGATTTTGGTTGGGATGACCAAAATGTATATATCGTAGGTTACCAATATGCACAGAATAATTGGGCACTACGTGCAGGTTACAATCATTCAAAAAGTCCAATTAAAGAACATAATGGAGCAACTGCGCAAGGCGCATTAGACAATATGTTTAATTTATTGGGATTCCCTGCAATGGTAGAAGATCATTACACAATCGGTGGAACATATGCGTTTAATAAAATGACCTCAATCGATTTAGCATATGTATATGTACCAGAAGCAACTGAAAGATTTAGTATTGCTGCATTTAATGGTATGAATGCTAACGTTGCTACAACTATTGAAACAAAGCACAGTCAAGATGCTCTAAGCGTTCAAGTAAACTTCGCTTTCTAAGTAACTTGTTCTCTCCCCTCGGGAGAGATTCACAATCCATTCACCTTTACAAGCCATAATAAGAGACCAAAATAGTTGGATTGTTATTATCGTTTATTTGATGGCTTTGTGATAGAATACCCCTTTTAAAAAGGGCATATCACAGCTCAAAAGCGATTACATGGAGGAGAATCATATGTTTAATAGAATAATAATAGGTGCGGCAGCACTTTCACTGGCTGCTTCGGTAGCATTTGGGGCACAAGGTGCAAAGTTTTATATCGGTGAGGGTGATAAAGAAAAAGCGTATATGGATATGGTCAATAATAAGATCAGTACCATCGGATTTGTATTGTCTGATCCGCATGAGCGTATTAACGATGCCTATAAAACCAAGTACGGCGGGACAAATCTTGATAATCTCGGATTTTTCTCGGTCACGAAAGATGCAGCAGTTGGCCCGCTTTTGATGAAAGAACCGAGCTTGGGTGGATTTAGTCCGTTTAACCTCCATGTATGGAAAAAACAATCTGAAGATAAAACGTATGTAGGGCACATCACTCCTGAAGCGATGCTAGATATCACCGGGGTTAAAGATGCTGATGTACGTGCAAAGTTTATTGCAACATTCCCTGAGCTTGATAAGATGATCGAAAAAGAGATCGGGAGTAAAGTTCAAATCGTAGAATACAGTGCCCTTCCGGCAAAACCAATGATGACATTTGAGCTTCCGTTTGAGCGAGGGGCTAGCTTGGATGGTTTTATCGCAGATTTTCAAGGAAAATTTGAAGAAGCATTTGAAGCAAACCAATACATCATTGCCGGATACAAAGATATCAAAGGCTCTATGACCGATGCGAATATCGAGTTTGGTCGATTTGATGCTTATTGGGTTTATTCATTGTGTCACTTTAAATTCTCTGAGGGGATCTTTAACCAAGGGCGTCCTGATGCGGGAGCGCTTGCGCCGTGCTCAATGTACATGTACATTGAAAAAGGGTCTAATAAAGTTATGATCGGTATGCCTCGTTTGGCTACTTGGACAGCGGTTATGGGGATTAAGGATCAAAAAATGAACGATTCTATCGTTGCACTTGATAAAGAGATCATCAAAATCATGACAGAATTGGGAGCACAAGAGAAATGAAAAAAATCTATACACTCATTATGAGCGCACTCGTTCTCGGATTTTGCGGATGTGCCGGAGTCTCTCCTGAAGCAGAGGCTGGGGTAAAAGTTGAAAAAGTGGTTGCTGCGTATAAAATTGGAGCTTACGCTTCCGTAGAAGATACACAATCAAAGCTTACAGCTGCCGGATTTGAAGTTGTTGGTACTTAGAAAACAGATGCCGGAACAAGTGTACTTTTTAGCAATGCACAAATGAAAGCAATGGCAAATAAGCCAACGCGTGGGCTTGCGGCTGTGGGGCGCTTATTGGTAGATGAAGAACGTAAGCAAATCAGTATTGCTAATCCGGTTTATTTCGGAAAAGCATTTATGCAAAAAGAGTACAGTCATGCAGTCGCATCGGCAGAATTGAGCGCATTGGAAAAAGCATTCGGTCCTTTTAAAGACTCTAATGATAAATGGGAATTTGCCGGCTTGGCAGGATACCATTTTATGGTTGGAATGCCGTACTATGAAGATATGGGTGTAGTAGGTGAGGGTTCAACGGCTGATTTGGTTGCAAAAGCGCAAGCAGCAAAAGGGACAACCGCAGTTGTTAAACTTTCAGATGATCGTTATGTTGCTTTTGTAACCTTAGAGCGTCGTACAAACGGATTCGTTAAAAAAATTGGAACTCAAAATGGACAATTGCTTCCGTGGGCAGTATTGATTGAAGGCGGTCAAGCAAAAGCATTGAGTGCGAAATACTTTATTGCCATTAGCTATCCGCTGCTTACAATGTCTGAATTTATGACGATTGCAACCGTACCGGGTGCGATTGAAGCTGATTTGAAAAAGATATTTAAATAAGTTTATCTCTGTCATGCCGAACTTCACGTGCCCTTTAGGGTAGATTCGGCATCTCCTGTTAGACCCTGAGCCCAGTTCAGGGTGCCGAAGCACTAAATCTTAAACTTCACCGCTTTGAGCATATTTTCAACAATCTCTTTATAATAACTTTTCAATTCATCGCTTCCTAAAACAACCGGCGGTTCACCGTTATCCGAACCTTCTCGAATATCCATGTTTAAAGGAATTTGGCCTAATAAGGGAATGCTATAACGTGCAGCCAGTCGTGCTCCACCGCCGCTTCCGAAAATATCATAACGGGTTCCGGTATCGGGAGCGATAAAATAGCTCATATTCTCTACTAATCCTGCCATGGGGACATGAATGTCTTGAAACATTCGGATGGCACGGCTGACGTCATCACTCGCTACAAGTTGTGGAGTGGTTACAATCACTCCTGCCGTGATAGGGAGCTCTTGTGCCATAGTGAGTTGGATATCACCGGTTCCCGGAGGCATATCGATGACGAGAAAGTCAAGCTCTCCCCACTCTACATCTTCAAGAAATTGTATGAGTGCCGAGACAGCAACGGATGAGCGCCATACAAGAGGGGTGTCTGAGGTCGGAGTCGTGAGTGCGACACTCATGATCTTGATCCCATAGTTTTCACTTGGGATGATTTTATTATCATCACTCCAGCGGATTTTTTCCAAATCGGTATTGGTGAGGCGCGGCACATTAGGGCCGTAAACATCGGCATCTAAAATCCCGACTCGATACCCTTTTTGCGCAAGAGCAATGGCGAGATTGACACTGACGGTACTTTTACCGACTCCCCCTTTGCCGCTCGTTACTGCTATGACATTGGCAGCATAGGGTGCGCGGTTGTTGGGGTTGGAACTGTTACCGTAGTTTGTATCTTTTTGAACTTGAGCTTTTTTGGTGATATTTAGACGTGAGAATTGTTCCCCCAAAGCCGCTTCAATTGCTGATTTTACCGTGAGATATGAATCATCACTGACGGTAAGGAGCTCAATTTTCGCATCTCCATCTGTTACTTTGACTTCCGAAATGAGTTTTAGTTCCCCGAGATTTCGGCTAAGACCTGGATAGGCGAGGGCATTTAGTGCATCTTGCAACTCTTTAGTGTTCATACGGATTTCCTCTCGCTTCACGGGCTAATAATGCCTTTGTCCCATTGGCTTTTTGTGCAAGTTTGGCTAGGGGAATACGGGCAAGGGGATATTCAAGGCTAAGTCGATGGCATACACTGATACGCTCGTCAATCAAAGTATTGAGCGATGTGATGACATCTTTAAGGGTGCCGATTTTATTGGATTCATTGAGTAAATCTTTGATAAGCATTTCACGTGAGTGCATCCGGAGGTTTAATCCATTGGCGTTGCCGATAGAAATAAAATCAGCAGCGCTCAGATAAAGACCTGAAAAAAAGGTATTTAAAAAATGATTTTCGAGAGTCATAAATTGACTGCGTTCTTCAAAATGGTGTTTTTTCATCCACGTGCTCCCAAATTGGCAAGGGCAGCCTTACTGACGTCGGGATCATTATCATTTGTTAATACAGTGATAATTTCTTTGGGTGCTGCACGGTTTTCAGCTAAACGCATACGAACCATTTTATCGTTGTCATCACATAATATTTTTAATAATTTAGCAGGTGTATTGGGATTGCCGGAGAGTCCGTCACGGACGATTTTCTCATCGCTAAAGAACTTTTCCAATACGTCACTTGGAGTTGAGGGGTTGGCAGCGACTAAGGCTCTTACGAGATTAATTGGATCGGCTGAGAGGTGAGCGAGTACTTCGATCGGTGTATGAGGATTTTTAGCAACGGCCCAACGTGCTCCCATATCGACTGGATTACTTGCGATGTCAATAAGTAATTCAACCATAATTGGGCTGTATTCTTTCTCACGCTCATAGACAGATGTTCGTAATGAGAGATTCATTGCGACTTGTCCGACAAGTAATTTATCACTTTTAAAGGCTTCATAAATTGATTTGACCTCTTCAATAGGAAGGCTTTTATCTTCTAATAATTCAATAAGCGCTGTTGTATCGGATTGCATGATCGCATGGTTGATGGTTTCGGTATGCATAAGCTCCCTTTTTTTTGTGATAAAAATAATCGTCATACTATCAAAAAGTGATTAAAATGTAAGTATTAGTTATAGTGTATAAGTGTAAAAACAGAGTGAGTAGTATAAGAAAACGTAAAATAACGTCTAATCATGCTTTGTCGCAAAATTGTGATAAGAATGTAACATATTGTAATCTTTTTGTGTATAAGAAAAAGATATTTACCGTTTATTAAGAGTCTCACCCCTATAATAGAAGCGGTAATTCCGTATATAAAAGCACCAGTGTGTGCATATTAAAAAAAGGAGCACGGATGAACAGATTGCTAAAGACACTATGTGTTGCGGCATCACTGTCGGCAGCGACCGTATTAATGGCAGCCGATGGGTATAAGGATAATAGTATTCTTATTTCTGCCGAAGAAGCGGTCAAGCTTATCGGTAATCCAAAAGTGATGTTCGTATCGGGTGATAACGAAGATATTTATAAACTTGGTCATATTAAAGGTTCGGTAGAGATGTACGCTCACCACCTTCACCATTCGGAAATCGATGGAGAGATGCACTGTGCCCCGTTGTACCGCTGTGTTGATGACGCTGAGCAGATGATCGGCAAAAAAGGGATCAGTAATGACATGATGGTTATCGCATACGATGACTTTAAAGGGCCTAATGCAACGGGTGTATATTCATTTTTTGACAGTTACGGTCATAAAAATGTAAAAGTACTTAACGGCGGACGTGCGGCTATGATGGCAGCGGATCCGGCTCAAAAAGAGTACGATACATTAAATAAAGCGCTTAAAGCTGCTAAGAAAATAGAAAAAGATTCGAAAGAAGCACTGAAAAAAGAGGGTGCGGATAAAGCGGCTCTGGATACAGCAATTAAAAAAGCATCTGAAGATGCAAAAGCACTTCAAGCGAAAATGGCGGAAGTTGAAAAACGTCTCCTTGTTATAAAAGGGGATGAGGTTGTAAAAGCGAAAAAATATAAAATTGATCCTAAAAAAATCAAATGGAATGTAATCGCGGACAAAAATGAAGTAAAACACGCAATGGAAGATATCCTTAAAAACGGTAAAAAATCCAAATACGTCATTATCGATTCTCGCGGTATCGCTGAGATCGTCGGTGAACGTAAAATGGATAATGTTGCACGCGGCGGACATGTACCGGGATCAACCTTTATCGAGTGGAGCCAAATCTCCGATGCCGATAAAAAACTCTCTTTCAAGTCGGCAGCTGAAATTCAAAAAGTGTATGATGCTTACGGAGTTACTCCGGATAAAACCATTTACGCATATTGCCATGTAGGCGCGGGACGAAGTTCGGAACATATTACGGCGCTTCAATTGTTGGGTTACAAAAACGTCAAAGTCTTCACAGGAAGCTGGGATGTTTGGGGTAACGATATGAACCTTCCGATTAAACGATAAGGCTAAGACTATGACAAAAGTAATGAACAATCAACGCCGCGATTTCCTGAAAGTTTCAGGGATGACGGCAGCATTAGTAGCTTCACAAGGCTCACTATTTGCTAAAACCAACGTAATGTCAGTTGAGAACGGAAAAGAAAATTATCCAAATACCAACTATACTGAAGAGATGTACCGTAACGAGTTTTCATTCACGTACGGTAAAAAAGAGGAACATGGTTTTGCATACCACTGTGTAAACTGTCAAGGTAACTGTGCATGGGAAGTTTGGTCAAATAACGGTGTTGTTACCCGTGAAAACCAATCAGCGCGTTATCCGATTATCAATGCGAAAATCCCTGACTTTAATCCTCGCGGATGTAATAAAGGGGTTCAGCACTCCCAAGTAATGTACCAAAAAGATCGTATCCTTTATCCAATGGTACGTGTCGGTGAGCGTGGTGAAGGTAAATGGAAACGTGTTAGCTGGGATGAAGCGGCTGAGCGCGTATGCCAAGAGATTTTCAATTGTATGACCGATCCTGAACGCGGACCGGATAAACTCATGGTACACGCGGGAACCGGTCTTTTGACCGAGGGTCGTCGTGGTGCGCCGTTGCGTTTTTCTACACAGCTCGGTGCGATCCGTATTTATCCATCATCATACCTCGGGGATATGTTCTCGGGTGCGGCGATTGCGTACGGTGAAGGTAACCTCGGGTGTACGTGGGATTTCATGTATAACGTTGATACAGCAGTCATGTGGGGAGGAAATCCATCGGTTTCTCGTATCCCGGATGCTCACTTCGTATGGGAAGGAAAATACAACGGAGCAAAAGTCATCGTTATTACCCCTGAGTTCAATGCGACGGCAAAATCTGCTGACCTTTGGATCCCGATCAAAGCAGGTTCGGATAATATCCTTGCAATGGGTGTTATTAATGTTATTTTGAATGAAAAACTCTTTAAACCTGAGTTTGTCAAAACATTGACCGATCTTCCGTTCCTTGTAGATGTAAAAACACAAAAAATGATCCGTCGTAATGACATGGAACATGCAGCGAATGAAGAAGATCATCACAAATATAATGAACAATTCTATTGTATGAATAAAGCAACCGGCAAAGTTGCTTTAATGCCGGGTACGGAGGGGAGCAGTGAAAAATCACT
This sequence comes from Sulfuricurvum sp., assembly GCA_024635855.1. Next base: position 122,167 of record JAGXHZ010000046.1, on the reverse strand, counting down.
TCGTCTTGACGATCACGGTATCGTTCCGGAACTCGAAGGAAAATGGACTATTACCGATATGCACGGAGACAAACGTGAAGTGACAACGGTATTTGAAATGCTGAAAAAATCGGCAGCAAAATTTAGCCCTGAATCTATCCAAGAAGTGACGGGTGTTCACCCGGATACGACGCGTCAGCTCGCACGTGATATCGCTATCCCTAAAGTTGTAGAGATTACAACCGGATTCTCGTTGAATAAATATTTCAACGGGGTTATGACAATTTGGAATATCGCCTCTATCTGTGGTCTTACCGGACGTATGGGACCATACGGCGGTATCAACACGGAAAATGAATTTACCCTCTCGGGGCTTGGAGCATTATCCGGGTTCAGTGGCAAATACAACGCTCGTTTCGGTTCAGGGTTCGTCGGTGAATTCGTATTTGGCGACGGGATGAAAACATTTGACAAATATTTCAGTGATGAAGATGTTAAACGTGCCCAAAACGGGATGTCTAAAAATGAATATATGGCAGTATTATCTGAAATGCTTAAATCAGGTGAAAACGATAAAGTCAATCAAGCGTCTAAGCATGGAAATGTAAATAAACCATGGTGGCAGCCTGATTGTGCTCTTATTGTTGCGGACTCTAAGTTCCGTCGTAATAAAGGGTCTGATTACCGTAAAGCGTTTTTGAATAAAACAAAATTCTATGCGTATGTCGATTATCGTATGTCTGAAGCGGCACAATTTGCCGATATTCTTCTTCCTGCGAAATCACACTATGAAGTGTATGACTTACGTACTTCTCCGGGTTATCACCGTTTTACCAACTTGGCTCAGCCGGTTGCAAACATCAAAAATATCGGTGAGTCGATGGATGAATGGTCAATGTTTACCTTCCTTGCTAAAAAAATGGAAGAGTTGGCAAACCGTCCTGAAAATATCTCTAAAGCAAAAGTTAAAGATCATCCAAAATTCGCGAAACCGGGTTTCCATGATTTGACTATTTTCCACAAAGAGTTCACCAATACGGATGAAGAGTCTGAGGGTGCAGGTGAAGTGTATCTCGGTACCGATAAAATGGCCGTTCAAGCGGCACTGGAAAAATGTGAGCAGTATGAGCCGTGGACAATGGAGAAAATGTACAAAGTGGGCGGATTCTTGCTGATTAATGAAAAAGCGGCAAAATCATCTCCATTGTATTCTGACCGCCCATTTAACTCAAATGAAGACCATTTGTATAAAATGGAACGCCTTGAGACGGTTTCGGGACGTCAAACATTCTACGTTGACCATGAAATGTACATTAAAATGGGTGCGGCAACCAATACCGGTATGGAAGGAATTCGTCCTCAGTCAAAAGACTACCCGTACGTATTTATGACACCGCATGCTCGTTGGTCAATCCACTCGAACTATAAAACATCACGCACACTTTTGCGTCTCCAACGCGGTGTTCCTGCGATCCAAATTAACCGTGTCGTAGCGGAAGCCAAAGGGATCAAAGACGGTGAAACAATCCGTATCTTTAATGCTTTAGGTGAATTCTATGCGATGGCAAAACTCTCCTCTTCTGCTCCGGCAGACGGATTGGTTCTTGAGCATGGATGGGAACCGTACATGTATTTGAAAAACAAAGGGCATAATGAAGTTGTACCAACGGCATTGAACCTTCTTGAAATGGCAGACGGATGGGGGCACTTGAAATTCGGTGGCCTTTGGGACGGTAATCAGTACGCTTATGATGGCGCCGTGAATTACGAAAAAGCAAAAGACGTACAGTATTAAGGGGTTTAGATGTCTAAAAGACAATTAGCAATGGTAATGGACCTGAACAAATGTATCGGGTGCCAAACATGTACCGTAGCATGTAAAACGCAATGGACGAACCGTAACGGTCGTGAATATATGTATTGGAATAACGTTGAGACCTATCCAGGTACGGGTTATCCAAAAAATTGGATGGAATTGGGTGGCGGATTTGATGCTGCCGGTGACCTCCAACAGGGTGTAATCCCTAACCTAGAAGCCGATTATGGGGTGCCTTGGGATTACAACTATGAATCATTAATGGGCGGATCACAAGACAGTAATAGTTTTCATCCGCACGTTTCTCCGACATGGGGACCGAACTGGGATGAGGATGAAGGTGCGGGAGTTTTTCCGCAAGACAACTATTTCTTCTACCTTCCACGTATTTGTAACCACTGTACAAATCCGGGGTGTTTGAGTGCGTGTCCGCGTGACGCAATCTTCAAACGTGAAGAAGACGGTGTTGTTTTGGTTGACTTGGATCGTTGTCAAGGGTATCGCTATTGTATCGCGGGATGTCCTTATAAAAAAATCTATTTCAATCCGAAAATCTCTAAATCAGAGAAATGTATCCTTTGTTTCCCACGTATCGAGCAAGGTCTTCCACCGGCGTGTGCGCAACAATGTGTCGGACGTATCCGTTTTGTAGGGTTCTTAGATGATGAAGAGTCACAAGTCCATAAATTGGTACACAAGTACAAAGTAGCTATCGGTTTACGTTCTGATTACGGTACACAACCAAACGTATATTATATTCCTCCGACCGAATCTCCGGCGAAATTTGATGCTGAGGGTAAAATTATCGAGGGGTCAACTCGTCTTCCGGTTGAAGAACTTGAAAAATTATTTGGTCCAGCGGTTCACGATGCGATCAAAACACTTAAAGCAGAGATGAAAAAACGTAAAGAGACGGGTGTAAGTGAGCTTATGGATCTATTGATCGCATACCAACATTCTGATATGTTCCGTTTGGACAATAACTACTATCAACAAGTTGCACGTGAGAACAAACGTAATCCATTGGCTCCGGTCGATACCCGTTATATCGCCGGCAAGTTTACAAAAGCAGGAGGGCACCACTAATGAAAAAGCTTCTTACTACTATTCTTTCATTGGGGATTGCCGCTTCTGCGGCTTTGGCAGCTAACCCTGCAATTAGTGCGGTAAAAGTAACTGATAATCTTGATACCATTAAAGCAGATTCTACGCTTTGGTCAAAAGCAAAGTTTGAAACAGTTACTCTTTATCCTCAAACATCGATTGAATTTAATGATAAAAAAGCAAATGAACTTGTCGCAAATGCTAAAGGGAAAAAAGCTCAAATCGGTGCATTACACGATGGAAAAAATATTGCGGTAATGGTCAAATGGGTTGATAAAACGAAAGACGTTGAACAGTGTATGAGCAGTGATGTCTATACCGATGGATTTGCCGTTCAGTTTGCAGGAACAACGAAAAAAGCTCAACCTTTGCCGTATATCGGAATGGGTTCTGAGGGACGTCCGGTAGTAGTACATCTCCAAAAAGCTACTGCAAAAGTATATGAACCGAATGGAAATAAAGATGTTTCTACTCAAATCAACCGTCAACAAACAGGTGTGTTTGGTAAAGAATTAGCCGAATATGATGCGAAAGTTGCATCATTAGCAAAAACAGATTATGAAAAGGTTTTCGTAGCGGAAGGGTTTCGCTCAACTACGGAAGTGAAAGATAACTCTGTTAAATCCAATGGGGCTATGGTTCATGGACCTGCAGGTTGGAGCGGAACTTTGGTTCGTCCTCTTAAAGATGCTTATGTCAATTTAAACGGAACGGTTCCAGTTGCTATCGCAGTTTGGGATGGTTCAACGATGGGGCGTAACGGATTGAAAAATCTAAGTTCATGGGTAGCTATCAACCTTGAAGGTCAAAAGTCTACGACAGCTATGGTTGCTGAATTGACATCGGATACTAAAGGTGATGTGGTAAAAGGCAAAGAAGCGGCTATGACAAACGGATGTAATGGGTGTCATCAAATGGAAGCGGCAGATGCAAAATCGTTTATGGCTCCTTCATTGAAAAATATCGGCGGGTACTCAACGTCAGCATACTTACGTGAATCAATCTTAAAACCATCTGCGGTTGTCGTTCCAGGTTACAATCGTAATGCGCACGCTAATACTCCGTGGTACAATATTGAAAAAGGGAAACGCGTTTCTACGATGACCGATTACAGTTTCTTGGATAAAGAGACTATCGATAATATCGTAGCGTATCTCAAATCTCTCAAAGCGGAGGTAGAATAATGAAAAAAGTTGCATTGCTTTGTGCAGCATTGGTATTCAGTGCATTTGCTAACGAACCTGAAGAGTTCGAAGGGCTTTTAACTACTCCTGGATGTGCCGCTCAAGGTGCATTTGCCGATTGTTATTTGGAAAACTATGTGTGCGGTTCAGATGGCTGTTTTCGTAAAACCGAAGCCGGGGTGACGACAAAAGAGGCAAAGTATGCCCTTTATCAACACAATACGGGAAAAGTGTATACAATCGATACCACGAAATTGAAACTCGCAGAAATGCGTGAAGGGATCAATAAAAACGGTGTTGTTGTTCTCGGTACACTTGATGAAGCGACCAATACGATTATGGCAACGGAATTTAAATCTCCGCCTCCACCGAAGAAATCGTTCTTCAAAGGGTGTTTATAAACACCCCTCTAACCCTTTTGGGTTAGAAGCTTAATGCTCTAAACTTTGCTGTCTCAAAGTCCTCATATGACACAATCCCTTACTTTTTTTCAGGATTACCAATGAATAATGAATATCGTCTCTACATCTATGCTTTTTTATCTCGTGTTATGAGTGATATCCCAGATCGTCGTTTTATCAATGATCTCAAAAGCAATACGGAATTGTTAGAGATTATCGGTGAAGAGACAAAAGAGTGGGTACTGGCAACAGATATTGAAACACTCTATGATCAACTCAATACCGACTATACCTCAATGTATATCCTCAATACCCAACCGGTGGAATCATTTGTTCTAGATGCTAAGAATGAAACACTTGTGGGGCTACAAAATCCTGTTATGGCATTTTATTTTACCCATGGATTCGAAGTTAATATGGATCAAACACAGATTATGGCACCGGATCATTTGGGGATCGAATTGGCCTTTATGCAAACCTTGGTCTACCGGAATGAAGAAAAGTCACAATTTGAATTTTTAGATCAACATATTTTTCCTTGGGTTATCCCTTATATGATGGGGATGAAGAGTATGGCAGACACTCCGTTCTATCGCGATATGTGTGACTTTCTCGTTGAATTTTTGAGTGCAGATTATGAGTATTTGGTACAAGGATCCGCAAATGGGTAATATCAATTTCGTTCAAAAAAGCAATCTTTTTAGTTATACGGCGACACGTTGTCTTAGAAATGAGTATTACCATAACGATTGCACCCTTTGCATCGATATTTGCCCCAAGGGAGCATTTCATATTGTACGAAACAAATTAACTTTGTTTGAGAATGAGTGTGTCGAGTGTGCCGGGTGTATCGGAAGTTGTCCTACCGAAGCTTTGGAGATAGAAAGCTTCGATTCTAATGGATACGCCGCGACCTATCAGCATAGTGAGGAAACCCCAATCCTATCCTGCAAAGTAACCACTCCGTGTTTGGGTGTATTTGATGTTGAACATTTCGCGGTAATGGCTTTGCGAAGCGGGAAGAATGTTACATGTGATGTGAGCCATTGTGCAGGGTGTATTCTAAATACAAACGGAGTATTGGAAGGTTCAATTCGTGAAAAAATTGAGGGGACAAACCGATTTTTAGAGACGATTCAAAGCCCTCATAGGATTGAGAGCATTGAAGAGAAAGAGGAAGAATCGGGGCGCCGTGCCCTTTTCCGTAAGGGATTTGAGAAAGTAAAAGAGTCTCTTTCCGAAGGTTCGGTAAATCATATTTCTATGACAACGGCACATCACAAACTTCCGGATCAGAAGATGCCGTTGAAGCGAATATTGCTTAAAAACTCCCTCAAAGAGATGGTTACAGAGTTGGAGACAACGCAATTTCCAGAAAGCACTCCACTATTTTTTAATAAACAGATCAATTTTGATACCTGTACCAACTGCGGGGACTGTACGCAGTTTTGCCCTACGGATGCACTATTCCCGACCAGTGATAAACAGGGGATATATTTCTCACAGGGAAAATGTATCGGATGCGGTATTTGTGAGGATATTTGTAAGCCTAAGGCGATCACAGCTAAAGAGGGATTTGATTTGGTAAGTATTGCGTATGAACGCTCCGAACAACTGGTTCATTATGAGATGGTAACGTGTCATGAGTGTCGCTGCCCTTACCCTTATAAAGGGGGCGATCCCGTCTGTGATCGCTGTGCGAGCTTTATGAAAAGTAACGCCAATATGTTTACGTTAGCGCGGGATATGTAGAAAAAGACTACTTTTTATCGATAACCTCTTTAGCCCCTTTAATGGCACCGTTCATTGCTGATTTGGCAACACTCCAAGCGCGTACACCCATAGCTTTAGCTTCTTGAGCCGATTTAGACTTCAGAAGCTTATTCCCCTGTTCTGTTACTCCGCGGGTAAGTTTTGAGAGACGATTTCGTAAGAGCTCTACCGTCTCTTTTGAGAGGTGTTTGATCTCTTCGATATCGAAACGGATATCGTTACTGATGTTTTCTAACCGCGCTATCATAGCAGATGAATTGCGATTGCTCAGGGAGTGGATCACTTGAGCAAAGAGAGTATCGATATGATCGAGTTCTTCTTCAATGGTCTTATATTCGTCACGATAAAGGGCTTTAACCTCTTCAGGAACGTAGAGGAGATATTGATGGAATTTTTGAATTGATTTGTAGAGTGCTGAACGGATACCGAGTAGGGTACCTCGTAAAATAGTATCGGCTTGGTTCGGGGTGGCTTCTGCCAAGTTTAGTGCACTTTGGAGGATACTAGAGAGGATACGACGAATACGGACAGCATTTAGGACATTAGCGTTTAGGGTTTCAAACGTAATCTCTTTGATGATTTCATGAAGAGTCTCTTCGATATCCGAGCCTCTCTCTAGCGTGGTAATAATGGCACTCTCTACCATCTCTTCTAGAATATCAAGGAGATCAACCGACTGAACTTTGATTTGATGGAGCTTTTCAAGAGTCTCTTCTTCATGCCCGAACATTTTCTCAAACGTATCAAAAAGGGTATATTTAAGATGTTGTAACTCATCACTTTTACGGTGAATAAGACGTTCAATGCGCTCCTTCTGAGCCATTAACTCTTCGAGCTCATCATGCAAAGAGAGTGTTTCCTCTTCCAAAATAGCACCGGTCAATGTTTTCAGTTCTTGGAGGGTGAGAAGGCTAGGCTTAAGTGAAAACTCACTCTCTAACTCATTGATTACGCTGTTTACTTTTGTTTCGACATTGGTATCGTGAAGAGATTTATAGTGGGTTTTGATATCACGTTTAAGGGTTTCGAGATTCATGAATTTCCTTTATAACACCATTTTAATATGGGGGTGCGCTTTAAGCGTTTCGAAAAAATAGGTTCGTTCCTCTTCATTATGGACTAACAATTCTAAGTTCATGCTGATGTATTTACCGTTGCTACTCGCTTTTGAGGGATTTAGTGAATACTCTCTTTCGCAGAAGATCTCCAGTGCGGCAATCTCTATCCCCGCTCGTTCATAGGCAACAACTTTATAGCACCAGTTACAAGGGTATTCTAATTCAAGCTTCTTCGTTTCTTCGTTGATAATCACCACTTTTGCCTCCTGATTTGGTTTCAAGTTGAATAGGCCCTATCACCATCGATTTATCAATAGCTTTGAGCATATCATAAATGGTAAGCAATCCTATACTGGTTCCGGTAAGGGCTTCCATCTCCACACCCGTTTGTCCACTGAGCTTTGCCGTGACCGTAAGTTTAAAACCCGGAAGAGCATGGAGTTCCTCTATATCACAGTTTACTCCGCTGAGATTAAGGGGATGGCACATCGGGATAAGATCACTGGTTTTTTTTGTCCCCATGATTGCGGCAATAACTGCGGTTTGGAGCACCGGCCCTTTTTTAGCGGTTTGGGTAATGACCGCATCAAAGGCGGCTTGGCTCATCGTAATGAGTCCACTGGCAACCGCAATGCGTGAGGTGGTCGTTTTATCGGAAACATCTACCATTTTAGGACGGTCGCGTTCATCGAGATGGGTTAACTTCATCATTTCTCTATTGTGTAGTATTTTCATTATTATAGCTAAGAGGGGTAAATTGGAGAGTGATTAAAAAATAATCATAATGAGAATAAAAAATGGGCTATAGTTTTGTCATGAGATTTTGGTGGAGCTAAAGGATAGCACGTAATTCCAAAATGCTCATAACCTCCTTCAAGTTTCATAGAATTGCTTTGTGCTGATGACTACAGTACAGGGCAAGACTTTATAAAAAAATCAAAAAAAATTAATATTAAGGGGAACAGATGCAAAATTTAGTACGAAGTTACGCTGCCAATGCCCCGTTGATCGAAAAATTTATTCTTACATCTTTAGGTAGAGTTAGTTTAAAAACCTTCAACGTACAACTCGCAGAACGGCTTTATAAAACGTTTCCGAGTTTGGAGCTGGTGTATCAATGCGATGAGGGATTTGTTCAAAATTCACCTAATATTTACGCCGACCGCGAAGAGGGACATCACGCAGGAGTTGATCGCACGTATTTGGTCGATGAGGTGGCGATTCAAAAAGGGTACCATGTAAGTGAACCCTATATCTCAACGGCAACGGGTCATTTGTGCATTACGGTGGTTTATGCCGTTTCAGAAGGGTATCTCTTTTTAGATTTTCGGGTACGTAAATTGTTAGAACGGTTTGATCTCATCGAGAAAAATGATGTTTTCAAGCAGATCAATCGTTCCTCCTACGCAGTTATCGGCGGCGGGCTCCTCTTTTTTGGAGTCTTTGTCGTATTGTACGGCTTTTATACGTTTGGAGGATATATTTTCGGAGCAGAACCGCTGAGTATGGATACGGTGTTTAAGCCGATTATTGCTTTGACTTTAGGTCTTGCGGTATACGATTTGGGAAAAACGATTTTCGAACAAGAGGTATTACCTCGTACACAGCATGTAAGTGATGCATTTAATGCGAAAACGCTTCTGAACTTTTCAGTATCGATTATTATTGCATTGTTGATTGAAGCGTTGCTGGTAGTCTTTAAAATCGCTCTCCACGATTATAAAGACTTGCCGTATGCATCGACTTTGATTGCCGCGTTAGCCTTTTTACTCCTTGTTTTTGCAGTATTTATTTATTTGGTCCGCAAAAGTGAGAAAGAGCCGTGCAAAAAGTGTGCGGAAGAGTAAACGTTATGACCAACTAATACAGGTAATTTCGGCGTTGGAGCCAAGCCTCATCGGAGGACCCCAAAAACCTATGCCGCTGTTGACATAGATATGGTGATTATCTCCTAGTGTATAGAGACCTTTGAGATAGGGCTGTACCAGTTTTACCAAATAGTGAAAAGGCCAGATTTGCCCGCCGTGTGTATGTCCGCTGAGAATCAGTGAAGGGGTGAAATCACCTAAATAATCGACATATTTGGGTTGATGGGCTAAGAGCAATGTCGGGGTATTGTGAGGAATCCCCTGTGCTGCTTGAGCAATATCGGGGAGATGATGGAGTGCCCTAAACCCAAAGAGATCATAAACCCCCACGATGTAAAAATCTCCATTGATTAGCGTGGAGCGGTTTTCGAGGACATGAATACCCAGTGCCTTGAGATGAGCGACGGTGCTTTCCAGAGAGTGAAAATATTCATGATTGCCCACGACGTAATAGGTACCGAACCGGCTTTTGAGCTGGCGTAACTCATCAACCGCCTCTTTGATCTGATCGATGTGGGCATCGGAGAGATCACCTGTGATGCAGACAAGATCGGGTTGCAGCGCATTTACCATGGTAACACTTTTGGCAACAAATTCACGGTCAATCAGTCCGCCGATGTGCATATCGCTGATTTGGACAATACGGTAGGATTTGCCATCAAAACGGTTTTGCTCTACCGTGACAAAGGTGGCTATGGGATCTTTGGACCCCTCGATCACCGCTGCTGAAAAATAAGCACTCCCTAATCCTAAAAAACCCAAATCGCTGGAGCGTTTAAAGAATGCCCTTTTTTGTGGATCAAACGGGATACGGCGCTGTAAAAAATGGAGCAATTCATACAATACAATGCTGAGAAAAAGGATGAAGCCGACTCCGATGCTTAATGAGAGGATAAAATAGAGGGTTTTGGGAGGGCTGAAGAGGTAGCGGCTGAGGAGATAGCCGATAATGCCGATCATGTTGAGGATCAACAGGATTTTGAACACTGTTTTTGTTCTCGCGGATACATGTAAATGGCGAATTATACGGGTATATCCCAAATAGTGCACCATGCTAAAAAAGAGGGTGATGATCAGCGGAAAAAGAGGTTTCATGGACGAGCAGTGAAACGTTCGAGTGCTTCTTGGTATTCGTGAGGATGGTTGAGGTTGCTAAAGGGTGCTTCGTCGGTAAAATCGACAAAGCGGGTGTGGGAAGAGGCGAGCAGTTTCCCTAAGCGGTGATCTCCATCAGTTAACATACGTTCAAAATCTTCCAATAAAGAGCGATGGTATATACCGCATATCGGGTGGTTCCCCTCGCTTGTTCGGGCGATTACCGCATCAAGTTCTGGCGAATCGGCATCGATCAGGGTCTGAAATACTCTCTCATCCACAAACGGAGTATCGACACTCAACACCATTATTCGCTCATCTTCCAATGCTCTTAGCGCACTTACAAACCCCGCTGTCGGTGCAAAGTCGGCAGAGATGGGATCGAGGATAAAGTCACCGTCAAAGTCAAATTTATTCCGATTTTTTGTCGAGATACAGACTCGACTAAAAATCCTTTTTAAGCGCGTATATTGAAACTCTGTGAGGGTAGTGTAGCCGCCAAAAGGGAGGAGAGATTTATCTTCCCCCATGCGAGAACTTTTACCACCTGCAAAGAGAACACAAGAGAGAGAAAACATTATTGAGCAAATGCGGTGGCGAGGATTTTATCCATTCCCGGAGTTGTACCGCTTTGGAGGTATTGGAGTACCAAAGGTGAAAATTTTGTGATCATTGAAGCATCCATCCCTAAAAAAGAGAATTGGGATGTTACGTTGCCAAGGGCTAGCATCCCTGAGGGTGCCGCACCGAGTAAAGTTCCGGCCTGAGGCATTTGTTTGGTAAGCTCGGTAAAATCCGCAGGCTTCATATTTCCTTTGGCATCATTGATGATAGCCGCGGTTCCGCCGATTGCTTGGGTCGGAGTGACCCCAAGTGTAGTAGTGAGATTTTTGATAAGAGGATTAGAACTCAAAGAGGCATCGACCGTAGGTGTTGCACTTTGGGCAACGGGTGTTACGCTTTGCATGAGTGAACCGAAATCCAAAGCATTTAAGCTAGAAGCTAAAAATAATACAGCGGCAAGTGTGAATGAACGCATGAACCTCTCCTTACGATTAAGATATTATTGAATGGATGCAGGGTCGGTGATATAGCCCGTAATTGCCGAAGCCGCAGCCACGGCAGAGTTGGCAAGGTAAACTTTGGAGCTGCGTGAACCCATACGTCCCACGAAGTTACGGTTGGTCGTTGCAACGGCCACTTCGTTATCTCCTAAAATTCCCATATATCCGCCCAAACATGCACCGCAGGTTGGGTTAGAAACGACCCCGCCCGCATCGATGATGATGTCGATATATCCCGCTTTGGTTGCTTCACGGACGATTCTCTGTGTCCCCGGTGTGACGATAAGACGGACGTCGGGGTGAACACGTTTGCCTTTGAGGATCTCAGCGGCAATTTTAAGGTCAGACAAGCGACCGTTCGTACAGCTTCCGATAAAAGCTTGATCGATTTTGATGTTGTCACTGACGGCTTGGGTGAGGCTGTGTCCGTTGGAGGGTAAGAACGGATACGCGATAACCGGTTCGAGATTGGCCACATCGATTTCAAGGATTTGAACGTAGGTTGCGTCGTCGTCAGAATGATAAATTTTTGGTTCGCGAGCAAGCGGCTTATCGGCGAGGAATTCCGCCGTGATTTCGTCATACGCGACGATGCCGCTTTTTGCCCCCGCTTCGATTGCCATATTACACATACTGAAACGGTCATCCATACTGAGGTAAGGGATCGTGCTTCCGGTAAATTCGAGAGTGCGGTATAGCGCGCCATCCACCCCGATCATACGGATAATCTCCAAAATAATATCTTTACCCGTAGTGTATTTTCCCGGCTTACCGCTCAATATGACTTTGATCGATTCAGGGACTTTAAACCAGTTTCCTCCTGTGATCATGGCAAATGCAAGGTCAGTTGAACCCATCCCTGTGGAGAAAGCCCCTAATGCTCCATGCGTACAGGTATGCGAATCGGCACCGATGATGACATCACCCGGAATGACCAACCCTTTTTCCGGAAGAAGAGCGTGTTCGATTCCCATATCTTTTTCGTCGAAAAAGTGTTTCATCTGATATTTTTTAGCGAAATCACGGCTGATACGTGCTTGGTTGGCGGAAGCGATATCTTTGGCGGGGATAAAGTGATCAAGGACGATTGAGAATCCCTCAGGATTCGCAAGTTTAGTCGCACCTGAATCTTCGAATGCTTTGATCGAGATAGGGGTCGTAATGTCGTTACCGATAACCATATCGATAGGGGAACGGACGATTTCACCCGCGTATACGGTACGTCCAACGTGCTCGGAGAATATTTTTTCAGTAATGGTTTGGCGCATAATAATAACCTTTTAAGGTGTAAATAATGGCGCGATTATACCATACCGCATCTTAGCGTTTTGGGGTGAGTTTTATGTTTTTAGGGGTATCGCAACTTTTCGCACCACAGGATTTACTTTTATCGTTGTTGCATCCTTTTTTTTGACCGGCACACATTTTAGAACTATTTATAAACTTCATATGGTGCTGATAGATCCCGATGAGGGTCGGGAACTGTTTTTTTTGTTCGTCACTGAGAATCAGATAAATGGTGTCAAATAGATCAATTTGTGCTTTGAGTGCTTTTGCATCGGGAGAGTTAAGAGCGTAAGCCCCCGGGTTGAAATTACTCCCTTGGAACGCTTCGGTAGGAATCGAAGGGGTCAATGAACGGACCTCCTTTTTATAAAGATGAATAGCCGTTCGAATATCGCTGTTGTCTCCCATTCCTATCTGATCCAGTGCATAGGTGATCGGTTCGATCAATGCCGGAGTCGAATGAGCGCTGTATCCGCTGTTAAAACTGTTGGATGGATTACCGCAGGCCAAAGCCGCGGCAGTAAAAAAACTAAGGGCAATCAATAGAGGTTTCATAAGGAACTCCTGACTCAAGATAACTAAATGGTACCCTCTCATCTTATAAGAAAAACTAAATTTATTGGGCTAAATAATTTCTACAAAATTTTAAACAGCCTGAAAATAATTATTTCCAGATTGATAAAGTGTTAACACTACAGTATCTAAGTTTGTCTATAATAGAAGAAAATAAAGAGGAGTTATTATGCGCCATTTTTCCCCATCTTTTAGAATCTGGCATTGGTTGAATGCGATTGCCCTATTTGGACTTTTTATTACGGTCGTTTTACGTGAGAGTGTAATGCACAAAGCTAATATCGGTACTGTTGTTCAGACGAAAATGGCAGAGTTGGGAACCATAATCACGGATGATCAAGCAGTAATGATCGGTAAAGCAGTGCGTGCTCCAATGTGGGATTGGCACATTTATTTGGGGATTGCGGTTGCTGTTTTATTGCTCTGGCGATTGGCGATGGTGGTCAAAAACGGATTCGGATTTGACGATAATCCTGCTATGCAAAAGGTGTATCTCCTTTATCGAGCGGTATATGTTTTGATCGCAACTATGTCGCTTAGCGGTTTGGCCCTCTATTATAAGATCACCGGTGAGGCAAAAGAGAATGTTGAGACCATACATATGGTTTTAGGATGGGCGATTTTTGCTTTTATCGTGCTTCATATTATTGGGGTTGTCCTCGCGGAGAAGAAGGATCAAAGTGGTTTGGTATCACGGATGATTACTGGGAAGTGAGATAGTTAAAATCCAATTAAGTAAAGGAATAGTCATGGGAAAATGTCCGATCACAGGTTTAGGTGGAGGAAATCCCTCAGCCGGGAATAAAGGGACTTACAATAAAGATTGGTGGCCCAATCAACTCAATCTTAAAATCCTTTCACAGCATTCCAATAAAGTAACTCCTCTCGGTGAAACATTTGAGTACAAAGAAGAGTTTAAAAAACTCGATTACGATGCCCTAAAAAGAGATCTGACAGACCTTATGACTGATTCGCAGGAGTGGTGGCCAGCGGATTACGGACATTATGGCCCGTTATTTATCCGAATGGCGTGGCACAGTGCCGGAACTTATCGAACGGGAGATGGTCGTGGCGGTGCCGGGAGCGGAAGCCAGCGCTTGGCACCACTCAATAGTTGGCCCGATAATGCCAATCTTGATAAAGCGAGACGTCTTCTCTGGCCGATTAAACAAAAATACGGCAATAAAATCTCTTGGGCAGATTTGATGATTTTGGCCGGAACGGTAGCACTGGAATCGATGGGATTAAAACCCTTTGGTTTTGCCGGTGGCAGAGAAGATGTATGGGAGAGCGAAGAAGACATTTACTGGGGGAGTGAAGATAAATGGCTGGGGGATCAGCGATATGAGAAAAAAGAGAACCGAGACGGCTTAGAAAATCCCTTAGCCGCCGTACAGATGGGTCTGATCTATGTCAACCCCGAAGGTCCCAACGGTGAGCCCAATATCCTCGAATCGGCCAAAGATATCCGCGAAACTTTTGCTCGAATGGCGATGGGAGATAGCGAAACCGTTGCTTTGGTGGCAGGGGGGCATACCTTCGGCAAATGTCACGGTGCGGGGGATGCTTCCAACGTCGGCTCTGAGCCCGAAGGAGAAAGCTTGATCGCTCAGGGGCTGGGGTGGCTGAGCAAGTTTTTAAGCGGAAAAGGGGATGACACGATCACCAGCGGAATCGAAGGCTCTTGGACGGCGAATCCTACGAAGTGGGATAACGGCTACTTTGATATCCTCTTTGGATACGACTGGAATCTGGAAAAAAGTCCGGCTGGGGCTTGGCAATGGAGCCCTATCAATCCCAAAGAGGAAGATATGGCACCCGCAGCCCATGATCCGAGTAAAAAAGTAAAAACCATTATGACTACCGCCGATATGGCTATGAGAATGGATCCGATTTATGGCCCTATTTCGAAACGGTTTCATGAAAATCCCGAGGAGTTCGCGGATGCGTTTGCGCGAGCATGGTTTAAATTAACCCATCGTGATTTGGGACCAAAATCGCGCTATCTCGGACCCGAAGTTCCAGCTGAGGATTTGATCTGGCAAGATGTCGTACCATCGGTAGATCATAAACTTGTGGACGATGCGGATATCGAATCGTTGAAAACAAAAATACTCGAAAGCGGGCTTAGTGTTTCCCAGCTGGTAAAAACGGCGTGGGGATCAGCTTCAACCTACCGAGACTCGGATAAACGTGGCGGTGCAAACGGTGCTCGAATAAGGTTGGAACCGCAAAAAAGCTGGGAAGCGAATCAGGAATGTGAGAGCGTCATTGCCAAACTCGAAGAAATCCAAAAAGGGTTCAATGACTCCTCAACGGAGGGCAAAAAAGTATCTTTAGCCGACGTAATCGTCCTAGGGGGAGCCGCAGGAATCGAAAAAGCCTCACAGGATGCCGGCATGAAGATAACCGTTCCCTTTGTGGCAGGGAGAACAGATGCTACACAAGAGCAAACCTTTGCTCCCTTTTTTTCGTATCTCGAACCGATAGCCGATGGATTTAGAAATTTTCAGAAAAAGAAATATGCCGTCAGTGCCGAAGAGTTACTGGTTGATAAAGCGCAACTTTTAGGGCTCACTGCCCCGCAAATGACAGTGCTTATCGGTGGTATGAGGGCTTTGGGAGCAAATTATGACAACTCATCCAAAGGAGTTTTCACCGATAAAGTGGGTGTTCTCACCAACGATTTTTTTGTGAATCTTTTGGATATGAATATACTCTGGAGTAATGTCGGCGAAGAGGAAGAGGCGTTCGAGGGAAAAGATCGAACGTCGGGGAAAGTCAAATACACCGCTAGTAGAGTCGATCTCGTTTTCGGATCCAATTCACAACTCCGTGCCATTGCGGAAGTGTATGCTCAAGCAGATGCAAAAGAAAAATTCGTCCATGATTTTGTGGCGGCTTGGAACACAGTGATGAATGCGGATCGGTTTGATCTTAAATAACTTTACAGTGGAAAGTAAAATTGCTTTAAGATTCGTGGGTATCTTTAAAGGTCTCACGAATCGCGAGAAATTCATCTAAACGTTCAAAAAAGATATCGATCAGTTTCGGATCGAAATGTTCACCGCGCTCTTCCCTGAAGAGGGAAAAGATTTTCTCATCATCCCATGCCTTCTTGTAGACACGATCACTCCCCAGCGCATCAAACACATCGGCCAATGCCGTAATACGGCCGTAGATATGGATCTCTTCACCGCTCAAGCCTCTTGGATACCCGCTTCCATTGTATTTTTCATGATGTTCATACGCTACCGTAGCTGCCATTTTAAGGAGAGGTCGGTTGGAGTGCTGGAGCATCTCATACCCTAGTTCGGCGTGGGTATCCATAATACGCCGCTCTTCCTCATCAAAACGACCCGGTTTGTTCAAAACAGCATCAGGGATGGCTACTTTTCCGATATCATGCATAGGAGAAGCTTGTCTGAGCATCTCAGCATCTTCTTCATTAAGGCCGTAATACAGGGCAAGAAGTTTGGAATATTCTGCCACTCTTTTGACATGATTTCCCGTCTCTTTCGAACGGCTCTCCCCGATGGAACCCATTGTAAAAACGACTTCACGCTGTGTATCTTCGATCTCATGGTTGAGGGTGGTGATTTCATCTAACGCTTTATCCATCCCGCCGATCATCGTATTGAAAGCATCGGAAAGCTGCCCGATTTCATCATCCCGATCGAGCGAAACTTGCTGAGTGTAATCTTGGGTTCGAGTGATTTTTTTGGCCGTATCGGAGAGGGCAATAACAGGGCGGATAAGCCCCGTAGCAATATAATAGGCAGCGGCGGCTATAAAAATGGCACCCGCGATCAGTAGAGCGATAAACCATTGTTCATATTTGTAGAGCAATCGGTAAGCGAACCCTTTTTCCTCTTCCAAAACAATCGTTAGTTCCGGCTGATGTTTGAGCGGATGGGAGACTTGGAGCGATTCTTCAAAAACATTGGGTCGAAGCGCGATGGTTCCATCACGATGCTTGAGATAATAATGGCGCTGCGGAGAGTTGGAAAAAAATGGTTGGAAATTTTCGAGCGGATAGGTGACGATGAGTTCAGCAATTTTTTCTTGGCTAAAGGATGAGTGAATGGGGATTGTAAAAAAAGGTTGTATGGATTTGATTTTTGAAATAGTGCTAAAGTCACTGGAAGCAATAATTTTACGGTTCAAGTCTATAACATAAAAGTCACCGCTCATCTTCATATCATTTTTCTTAGAGAGAAGCATGGTACTGATACGACGATCCAAATCTTGAGTGTAGAGATCGTTCATAACTTCTGATTTGGCAATAAATGCCATATCGTTTTGGAGGGTTTGCAGATGTTGATCGATTCGCTCTACCGTAAGGCTTAGCTGGGTATTCATCTCTTGCGTAACGGCATTGTATTGTTCTTGACGAAACGAGCTGCCTAGCAAAATCATACTCAATGCATAGGGGATAAGGCTGACCCCTAAAAAGAGGAGAATGGTTTTAAGTTTAAAACTCATAGATCACCTTTACGCTGCCATCGGCCATGGAAGAGGGGATGTATCCGATAGCCCCCTCCACATTTTGGACAAACGCTTTGATTGATTCATGTGAGGGTTGGGTGATCGGAGGGGTGATTCCTTGGAAATGTTGTTTGACCCAGTAGGCGTTTAACCGATCTCTTCCCATACCTAAAACGTCACTCTCAAAAGCGATTCGAGAAGGCTCCTGACCGACTAAATTGAGGGGGATGATTTTCTGATTTCCTAAAGAGTGCCGTTTCTGTAAAAAAATATCCCGAATCTGTTGCGCGGATAATGTCCCCACCTCGGCTTTTTTTGAGATAATCACACTGTATTGTGCTCCGAAAATCGTGGAAACGAAAATAAGGAGTAGTGTAATTGTTTTCATCAGAAGAGTACCGAAAAAGAGAAGAGCGCACGATTCTCCTCATTCTGAGAATGCCATTGGTATTCCCCTTTTAAAGAGACAGGATAAAGGGGGCGATAGCTATATCCCAGCGTGAAGATGGTGTCTTTATAGTCAGAGAAATGGTCGTTATAATGCTCAATTCTTCCGACTACAGCGTGTTCAGGCACATAATGATACATTGCCTGCGCATAGCCTGAGAGGGTAGAGTTGTTGTGGCGGTCATTAAATTCACTTTTAGCAAAGAGTATTTCTGTCATAAATTGCCATTGGGTATCATCGTATTTGACATTTGCTTGAAGAAAGCGTGTTCGTTGATTGGTCTTGGTGATATATTCCCCTACACTTCCCCCTCCGTTCCACTCCATAGAAAACTCTTTTTCAACGGCTAAACCGTAAAGTGGGTGTTGGGAATATTGATATACTCTTCATCCAAATCACGATTTTTTTGGGCGAAAAGGTGATAGCGCAACCCCTCAGTACTCGGTACATAGCCGTTGATATCGATACCAGTTAGAAATTTTGGAAAAAGGAGCTTGCTGTAAAGAGGGTTGGAGGTGGTATCGCGTAAAACGTTGATCGGCTCCATATTCCAATACCCGATGGGGGTGATTTGTTTCCCGAAACGGACATTAAAATCATCCGACATCCACAGATCGCCGTACAGCCGTTCGGCATGAAATTTTTGGCTTCCCCCCTCGTTTCCGTTACTGAGATTTTTATGGTAAAACCCGACCGCTTCAAACTCCGCCAAATACGAAATCATTGGGTTAATATCCCCATAGGCCATGACGGCTACATCATCAAGGGTAAAGGTCTCATCACTTCGGCCTGCTTCGAATTCTGTCGAAAAGTATCCGCCGACATTGATATGATCGTTTATTTGTGCCCCACGACCCAATTCGTAAGCGTGCGCATACGTAGAGAGTAAAAAGAGAATTAAAGAAGAAAAGGGTAATTTTAGGGACACGAACAATCCTCATATGATGACGAATTAAATAAGCTTAATCCTACCATAAATAGGGCTAAGTTGTGCTTATTTCTTAGCTGTTTAGCTTAAATTCTAACGTCAGTTCAATCTCCATCGGTAAAGAGTCTGCGAGATTTTTCGGTACATCAATACCTGAAGCTGAGGAGACGGCAGTTTTGACCGCATTATGGAAAATAGCCTCTCCCCGCTGAACCGAAATGGTATTAATCGTTCCATCATTCGCCAATGTGAATCGTACATCGATCTCCCCTTCCATCCCTCTTCGTCGTGCCGCGGTCGGATAGCGTAAATGGCTCTGTATCGAGGTACGCAAAGAGGCAAAAAATGATCTTTTCGCAGCCGTTAGATCGGGTTTAGGTGATACTTTTACCGGTGGCGGTGCGGGTGCAACATAGGGCTGTGCAGGGGCTTCGGCGGGTATTACATGTGAGATTGCAGAAGATTGAATCGGGGGTGCGATGGCTATCGGCTCTTTTGCAACGAGCTGTTTTTGTAGTAATGGCTTTTGTGGCTCTTTTACAAGAGGTTTTGTTTTCTCCGTGAGAGGCGGTTGAAGAGGTTGGGGTTTTAGAGAGGGTTTTGAGAGAGAGATCAGCGTCACGTGATGCATAGGGATTTTCACAAGTTTAGGGGGGGTAGAGAGCTGGGTTAGTACCCCAAAAGCCAAAGAACCCATGAGGGCATGAAAGGTAAGGGAGAGGAGAAACGATTTACGTGCGGTTGTCATCATAGGTGTATCCATCCGTTAAAGATTGCAATCGCTACCCCTGCAAGGAGGATCGGCGCGGTGTGTTGGAGTAATGCTCGGTAGCGAGAGAGGTGAAGTAGACTCTCTTTGAGTATGGCGGTGAGAACTACTGAAAAAAAGAGAAACCACAATAGTGTTGCCCCTAACCCGAAGGTAAAGCCATAGACGATTGCCCAGAATAAAGAGGGGGTGGTTGCGCTGAGGGTCATCATCGTGATAACGGGGGCACAGAGTGACATCGATAAGAAAACGCCGATCATAAAAAGGGGTATTGCCTCTTGGGGTGTCTCAGTTGTGGTGCTACAGCAGGATGAGGTTCTAAGGGAGAACCATAATCGCCCTGCGAGAATGAGGGTGACGCTCCCCAACAGGTACCCCATTAGGGTGGTATCGCTGATGAGAGATTTAATCATCGTTGCACCATAGTAAGCAATAACAGAGAGGGCTATATAGCCACTGATACGCCCTAAACTGATAGGAAGCAAGATTCGGAGGCTTTGCTGTCGTGTTGCACTGTTAGCCAAAAGTATGGGGGAGAGGAGCGGCATGCACGTGAGCATACAGGCTGTCGCTCCATAGGAGAGGGCAACAATGAAAAGGGAGAGGAGGGCTAGTGGTTCCACTCTTTAACCCTTCCACCATTTATCGAGTTTGGTCCGCTTTTTGAACCCCTCTTTGGAAGAGCTATAGAGGGTGAGTGGACCGTATTTGAAGCTCATGACCCCATCATGAGGACAAAACTCGACACATCGTCCGCAGAGGGTACAGTCGCTATGGGTAATATTGCGGTTTTCGGCTTGATCTTGAATCTCATAAATATCCATCGGACACGCTTTGATACAGTTTCCGCACGATTCACAGCTGGAGGATCCGTTTTTGACGAGACGTAAAAGACCGATTTTTTTAAATAGCGTCTGCATCGGAAGGATCGGGCAGATACGGCAAAACGGCTGACGGATGAAGAGAGCGAGGGCGATCATCAGTCCGAAGAGTAAATCGGCGATCAGTGAGAGGGCAAAGTAGCCTCCATTGGCCTGAGAGATATAAACTTGAGACAGATCACCCGTCATGGCCGTTGTCATGATGCGACTCGGGCAGATGGAACAATAAGGGTTTCCCCACTCGTGTCCTAGAAAACCGATCCCCGTAAGCAGAGGTAAAATGAGAACGAGAAAGAGGAAAATAAACCATTTGATCGGGCGGATTTTAGTGATCGTTTCACGGCTTAGTGACGTAAGCTGGGTGAGTCCAAGTTTGGTGCCGATTATCGTGATCGTCTCTTGGAAAAATCCGAGAGGACAGAGCCATCCGCAAAACGCTTTGTTGAGGATAAGAATCAAAAGGGCAACGGTACCGATGGTGATGAGTGTTCCCATCAATGCTTCCATCGCCCCTGCATTTTGGGTAAAGAAGGTCGAAACACGGTGATCCATCTGATGTTGGAGCGGGATCAGCGCACAAAAATCTCCCCCGCTCTGATCGTAAGCACATGAGAGGGCAGGGAGATTTTGGGTCAGTTTATCTCCTGTATAAAAGGTAGTAAAAATCATCGCTCCGTAAACGAAAAAGACGAATGCGGTGAGCTGTACAACACGGCGAAGTATTGTGAGAGTGAGTAATTTATCCATTTTTAGCCCCTTTTTTGGTACGTCGATAGACTAGTAGCCCCCCTAAGAAGCCGATAAAGATGGCTCCCGCTCCATAGGTTTGGGATTGCCAATAATCATTTGGGTTAAGGGAATAGGGCATGGTTAGAGTGCTTTTATAGAGGTGTTCTCCATCGCGATGTTGCGTTGTTAGGAGAAATTCAGAAGGTTTGTTTTCGCTTCGTCCTACTTTTACATTTTTAAAATCATTGGGAAGCGTTATCGAAAATGCACCTGTTTGATCCGTTGTATAGGTTTGAACCGGAGTATCGTGAGTCTCTAAGGTAACGGCGGTATTGATGAGCGGTTTTCCTTGAAAATGGAGGAGAAATCGGTACGATTTGGAAGCGGTATAGCGATCATGCTCACGGTGTAGCGGATCGGGAACAATTTCCAATGCTGATTTAGGTACAGCAGTTAGTAAAGTTGGGGAAACTTTGGCGGGACGCCCTTGAAGGGAAAGATAGCGAATGGCGCTGTAGGCTCCGTTCGTAGTATTACCTTCCGCTACCATCGCATAATATCCCCCCATAGAGGGTTTTGGCAGCATGAGTGTATTGAGTTTAACGGTCAATTTTTTTTCGGAGAGATTGGGAAGAATGAGTTTGACAGAAGCATTCGCTTCACTGTTCATCAAAGCGAACATGGCACTCTCCCCTTTGCCGTGACCACCATGTTTGGAAGCGGTCGCTTTCCCATCATCACATCCATGCGGAGTCCAGTAGATCGCTCCATCGCCATATCCCCAAAGGGAGACTCCCACTAAGAGGGAGAAGAGTATTTTTTTCATATCAGCTCCTTAAAATTTGATTGAAAGACCGGCAGTGTAAACACGTCCCGGATTGACGGTAAGAGATAAATCTTCTTCATTGTAAATTTTGTTGTAATCACGATCTCCGCTGCTGCGTGTCGTGTTAAAATAGAATTTATCGAACACGTTATCGACACGGGCAAACAGATCAAAAGTAAAATCACCCCATTTCTCAGCATGTTTTACGAGTAAATTGACGACACCGTATCCAGGCATTTTGAGTTGATTGAGTTCATCGGCGTAGTAGCTTGATTTGAGAGTCCATTCAGTGCTTAATACGGTGGAGGGGGTAATAGTGTAATTGCCGGTTAAATTCAGAGTATGATGTGATGTTCGTGGAACGGTATTACCCGTTAGGTCATAATGAACTTGCGTATATGTGGGCAGATAAGGGCTTCCAAGTCCGAGGTAAAAATTGTTGTATTGTGTAAAATAGGCATCCAAGTAGGTATAAGCCAAATCAAAAGAGAAGGTTCTTTTGGGGTCGCTTTGGAGGGATAGCTCTAAACCTTGGCTACGCATACCGCCGATGTTTTCGTATTTTTGCGGGTTAGTGGTGGTTGCTGCGGTGTATTGTCCAATCGAGGACATGATGTAATCTTTACGATCAAGCAAAAAGAGAGTCGCTTCATAGGTGAGAGTATTATACAGCGCCGGGATATTCCCTCGAACCCCTAAGTCATAATTGACCGCCTGTTCCGGTTTGAGATCGGGATTATTAAGTACTTTAGAATCGAGAGTGATCGATCCGTTGAAGAGCTGATCGATGGAGGGTGCACGGAAACCGGTAGAACGGCTAAAAAAGAGAGTTGTTGTGTCGTTGAGGGTATGGGATACTCCGAGACGGTGAGAATAAACGTCAAAATCTTTTTTAAGTTTGAGGGAATTAAGTCGATCATCGTAATCTAAGCGGATGTTATCATATCGGCCGTTTAGCGTCAGGGTAGTGGCTTCACTAAGAGGTACTTTGACTTCGAGATAAGGGGCATAGACCTCTTCCGTGGTTTCATTGTCTCCGGTGATCGTTCCGGCACGATAGATGGTAGGTGATGCTGCACTGGTTTTAAAATCTACTAGATAAGAAGTTTTGTTTTCATAAAGGTTGTTGCGGATATCGGCACCGATCATGTAGGCAAGACTTTCTCCGCTACTTCGGTATTCGCTTTTGATTCCGCGTTGGGCTTGGTGATAATCATTGAGGGTGGTATAGGCATCTGAATTGGTCACGACAGCGCCGGTGGAACTGTATTTTTGGGGTGCGCTCACAAACTTGGTATCGTCTCCGTATTGATATATGTTGACGAGGAGGTTGGTGTTATTTCCGAAATCTTTAGCGTAAGTGAGAAAGAGTTTAAGAAGATCGACATCGTACATTCGCGAATAGTCACGCCCTTCTACGCTGGTCGGGTCGGTGAGCGCTTGCGCCATCCCCTCTACCGTACCGTGCGAATCTTTTTCCCGCTGAGACGCTTCTAGTCCGAAAGTAAGATCACTCGTATCATCGATGTAGTACTGGAGTTTTCCGTTCGCATAGCGGGATAAATAGTCAGAATCTTCCCAATAGCCGTCGCTTTTACGTTCACTTAATTGGATTCGTCCGTTGAACGAGTCTTTGGCAAAAGAGGTTTCGGCTAATAGTTTTTGATAGCCGAAACTGCCGAATTCAGAAGCCGCCATCGATTTATTGACCGCCCCTTTTTTGGTGGTGATGATAACGGCTCCGGCCAGGGCATCGTCTCCGAAAAGGTATGAGGCTCCCCCTTTAATCACTTTGATTGAAGCGATGTTATCGAGGTCGATATTGACTGCTCCTGTGCGCTCAAACACGGGGACACCGTCGATTACGACGGCAACCCCCGGTTTTTCACCCATATAGCGCTGATTTTCCACACCGCGAATATGAATTTTTAGAGTGTCACCCGATTTAATCTCACTTGTAATTCCTGGAATCGATTGAAGAACCTGTTGAAGATTCTCAATATGGGCTTCATCGACTTTTTGTCCATCGATAGCGGAGGTTGAAGAGACCTCGGTACGTGTTGGGTGAAAACGATCATCGATCGTGGTAGAGTCAATCCCGATAATTCCGAGATTTTCTACCCCAGAACACGAGCTTGCAATGAGAGCGGAGAGTAAGAGAGAATGCGTAATCCGGCGGGTATTTACCATCACACTTCCTTAAGTTTTAGGATTAAAGTGTGCGATTATGAAGAAGAAGTGTTACATTTGTGTTAACTAGTTAATAAAATTATTTAAGTTTTATTTGATTTATTGGATGGGTTATAATTCTTTTTAAAAAGGTTAATCACATGACAACTATTTGGCATAACCCGAAATGTTCAAAATCACGTGAAGCGCTGAAGATATTGGAAGAAAAAGGGAGTAGATTCGAGGTTTTTAAATACCTTGACACTCCGCCATCCCGAGAAGAAATTACCGTCTTGCTAAAAAAACTAGACATTTCGGCGCGGGAGCTAATGCGTACCAAAGAAGATCTGTATAAAGAGCTAGGTATTGCGAAAATAACGGATGAAGAAAAACTGATTGATGTATTGGCAGAACATCCGAAACTTATCGAACGACCGATAGTAATCGACGCAAATCGAGCAGTGATCGGTCGTCCCGTAGAAAAAGTGGTTGAGTTTATCGGCTAATAAAACTTTTTATCCTCTTTAATATGCCATAAATATAAAAGCTTTTTGCCTATTTCAGGGTCAATTACTTCGAGGTTGATCGCCGTTTTGGGATGTTTGAGAGCTTCATAAAAATGGGTATCCTCGAATCCTGCGGCGGCGGCCTCTTGGGTGGTCGAAGCATAACAGACTTTTGAAATACGAGCCCAAAGGATGGCCCCCAGGCACATTGGACAGGGATAGCAGGTCGTATAGAGGATACATTCGGAGAGATCATGCTTTCCTAATAGTGCGCTAGCGCGGCGAATAGCAAGAACTTCCGCATGAGCGGTAGGATCATGTGAGATGAGCACTTCATTATGTGCACGCGCGATCACTTCATTGTTACGGACGATTACCGCTCCAAAAGGCCCCCCCTCTTCGGTTTCCATCCCTTTTAGAGCCTCATTGTATGCAATTACCATCCATGGATTCATGGCGTTATTTCACTTTTTTCACACATGAAGAGGCAAGAAGTTCAGGACGGTATTCGAAATGCATGGTATCGTAGTGATACCATCGCCCTCCCCAGATAAAACCGTGTTTTTCAAAAATACGGACAATCGAGAGAGGCATAGTGTTTTTATAACCGATTTTAGCCGTTTCTGAGGGGGCTTCGTCTTTCCAGTATTGTGTCGTAGTGGGGGCGAGATCGATAGCAATCCCGAAACTGTGCATGGAGAGGCGATCCGTGTCTTTTATGACGCGGTAGCAGTACGTGGTTGCCCCCTCGGCCCAAATACGATCACGTCTGGGTAATTTGGCGATCTCTTGACCGATGGCGTAAAGTTTTTTATCCACTCCGCCCACTTTAGTGACAGGGAGTTTAACCGAGCCTTTAAGGCTCGGCCAGCTAATGGTGACGAGATTTTTTTCAATCTCTTTTTTATTTTTGCCATAGAGGGCTTGAAAAAACGGTTGGTAGCGTAAGCGTCCCGGATCGAACAGATACTCAGGTGGGGTTTCACTTCCCCCTGCATCGTAGCGCTGAGAGAGTTGCATAGCCAGATCGGCATTGTTTATTTTATCGTCCCATGAGGTTTTGATACTGTCGGTATGATACGGAAACCGTGTTCCATCTTTGAGAATGAGAGTGTTATTATCCGCAGAGGCGACGAGGTCGGGGTAGCTTTCGAGGTAGCATTGCGGATTTCCCAAAAGAAGTGAAAACAGAAGAGCTGAAGCGGTGAAAAGGGTGAGTAGACGCATTGTATTCCTCCGATAAGTGGTGCTATTTTAGCGAATATTTAGCCATGCACAATTGCTTCACACTGTTTTGTCATGATACCGCTATCTTAAAAATAGGAGTTTCCTATGAAAACAGTACATCCTTGGATAGCGGTTATTACCGCTACCATCCTTGTAACTTCAAGTGCATATGCCGGTCACCATGATAGAGGACGAAGTCATTATGTGCCGCCTAGACATGCAAAAATATCCCATTATCCCTCCTCAAACTGGGTAGTCCCTTTGGTTATCGGAGGAGCTCTCGGATATGTGTTGTCCGAGCCGCGACGTGAAAGCGTTACCTACGTTCAAAGTACTCCTATTGTTTATGCCCCGCAACCGGTCTATCAGGAACAATGGGTCTATTTTAGTGACTGTGACTGTCAGCGCAAAGTATTGGTTCGCGTCCCTTAATATTTTTCTCTTTTTTATCAACGTACATTGCCATATCGGCTGCTTTGATCAGGGTTTCAGCCTCTTGTGCATCATCCGGATAGAGTGCCATTCCGATGCTTGCACGGGCATGAAGGGTGGTGTTTTCATCAACATAAATCGGTTCACTAATCGCGGTATTGATAATCTCTTGAATATTGCGTAGATACTCCTCATCTTTGACGGCTTCAATCATAACGATAAATTCATCTCCGCCGTAACGGCAAACCGTATCGCTGTTACGGAGACTGGATTGAATATTTTTCGCGACGTCTTGCAGTAATCGATCTCCCGCTTCATGCCCATAACGGTCATTGACTAATTTGAAGTCATTTAAATCAATAAAATAGAGGGCTATTTTCTCTTTGAGCAGTTTTGATCGGCTGATAGCTTGCTTCAATCGATCATTGAGTGTAGCACGATTCGTTGCTCCGGTAAGAGGATCATGTTGAACCCGATAGGTGAGATCATCAACATGGGAGGTTATATGGGTTATGTCATGCAGATTCGCGACATAACTGATAAGACGGTTATGATGATAAATCGCCGTAATGGTGACGCTAAGAACTTTTTCTTTGTTTGCAGAAGGTTTCGTAACCGTTCCTCTCCATGTATGGCCATTGGATTGGGAAAGGAGAGAATTAAACGTAAGCCGTTCTTTAAAAAGATATTTACCGATATGGGTACCGTACAGATGGTCTTGATCGTTAAGCATGAGGGCAAAAAAACTTGGATTGGCAAACTCGATCAGCCCTTTTTCATCGGTATAGAAAATAGCGTCCCCGGCACTTTCAAGTGCAGTGGAACGTTTATTTAGCTCATCGAGTGTTTTTTTGGAGAGGGTAATGTCTTGCGCCATACACAGGATTTCTCCCTTTCCACCCTCTAATCGGCGATTGCGCCATTCACAAAATATTTCACTGCCATGCTTCGTAATATTATAATTTTTGGAGTAGCTTACCCCCTCAAGAGAGGTTTTTTGAAGCACGGAGGTGACGTGTTCTTTATCAAAAATAGGGACAATAAACTCGATGATGTTCTCCCCTGCCGCTTCATTGTCCTTCCATCCGAAAATCGCTTCGGCGGTTTGGTTCCATTCGATAATATTATAGTAGCGATCAACAACGATAAGGGCGACGGGAGAGTCGCTGAAAAATTGCAGATATCTTTTTTGACTTTCGATAAGACGGCGGTTGAGAAAGATCGAGTGACCTACCCAGAGGGCTAAAACGATAACAAGTGAGGATATCGCCAATAGTTCCATCAGTGACTATGCGATAGGTACAAACCAACGGTGGGCGAGAGTAACAATGTTACCGAGACAACGGGCCAAAAATTTACATGAACGCATAGAGAGTATGATATCCTTAAGTAATTTTACAGATTGTATAATGTTATATATTATTTTAATATTAAACTCGATTCTCGGTTTGATTTCTTTTTTGGCTTTCAATCGTTATAATCAAAATAATTAAACTGAGGAGATGTATTTATGTTTTTTCCCACGCTTGGATTGATTGCGACAACCGATGTGATTACGGTTGATATCCATAGTACTATCCAAGATGCGTTAAACAAAATGCACCAACATAATCACCGCAGTATTATTGTCGTTAATAAAGCCCTTCATCATATTATTACGACTAAAGACATTATTCGTCTTAAGCTTGAGGGGGTCTGTTTTTCAACTCCGCTTTCTCAAATTAAACTCCGTACACTTCCTTTGATCGATAAAGAGAGCAATGTCATTAATGCCCTTAACCTTACGAATGATATTGATGAACATATTTGTGTGTGCAATAAAGACGGGAGTCTGTACGGGCTGGTGACAAACAGTGATATCGTCGCGAGTGTCGATCCGCAGGTTATTTTGGAATCACTTCAGATCTCGACTATTTTTGAAAAAAAATACGGGTATAAAAGCTTTTCTCCGCGTACGCCTATGTCGGAAGTGTTGAGTTTTATGAAAGATTCGCTCAGTGATTGCATCATTATTCAAGAAGAGAAACAGGCGATAGGTATCCTTACCTCGAAAGATATTATAAAATTTATCGGTGAGGGGATCAGCCCCTCTGTCGTTGTGGGTGATATTATGTCTACTCCGATTGAAATGCTGAGTGAAAAAGTTTCGATTCACGAAGGGCTTGAGTATTTACGTAACCGTCACTTTAAGCGAATCGTTGTAACGAATGACGAAGGGGATGTTGTGGGGATTGTAACCCAGCAGGATTTGATCGCACGCACGTATTTAAAATGGTCTCAGTTAATGCAAGAGCATTTTAAACAATTTGAAGAGATCACCCAAATACTTCAACAAAAAAATAGTCATTTAACGCAATTGGCTACGAAAGACTCTTTGACGGAGATACATAATCGTCATATGTTTGCCGAGCTGTTTTCCCAAGAGCTTTCCAATGCGAAACGGCAGGTGACACAACTTTCATTAATGATGATTGATTTGGACCATTTTAAACAGGTAAATGATACCTATGGGCATAATATCGGAGATTATGTACTGAAAAATTTTGTTACTTCGGTCGTGGCAACGGTTCGTGAAGCCGATTTGTTTGCGCGATGGGGCGGAGAAGAGTTTGTTTTGCTGCTTCGAAATACGGGATGTGAAGAAGCGTATCATGTCGGGGAAAAAATTCGGAATATGATTGAATCGAAATCATTTGACGATGTGGGACAAATTACCTGCAGCATTGGAATTACGGAAGTAACTTGCGAAGACACTTTGCACAATGCGGTTGAACGTGCCGATAATGCGTTGTATGCGGCAAAAAACATGGGGCGTAATCGAACGATTGCATGCGAAACACGCCCCGAAAAGGTTCTATTTTAGAGTACCGACGTGTCCCGCGATAGCTTTTAGATCGTCATCGTTTAAACCATCCAAAGATGCTTGCATCGTTACTTTTTGATCCCCACCGAAAGTTCCGGCTTTATAGCCGGAGAGTTTTGTGAGCACTGCAGCGTCGCCGGCGATCGCTTTACCTGAGATCGCGGTATCTTTACCGTTAGCTCCATGACATTCGGCACATTTGGCACCGTAGAGTTTAGCTCCGTCCGCAGCCATTAATGCCGATATCCCTAACACACTCAAAACAACCAATTTTTTCATCATGCGATCACCTCCAAATGTAGATAAGATTATTGTAGCATAAAACCTATTCCGCTCTATTGTTGTTTACATTAGCGGATGAAGTCAATGACGCCCATCACAATTTCGACAGCAATCAAAATAATAATAATCCATTCCAAAAACTCACTTTTTTTATGGTTAATGATATCCATGACAAGCATGACATCTTCCTTGATCTGAGAGAGTTTGGAGAGCGCTATTTCGTGACGATCGTAGAGTTCAAGGACAAAGGCCAAACGGTTGTATAACGTCTCTGCCTCTTCATCATCCCATAATATATTGGGTTTGTCGAGTAGCAACAGATTGCTTACCATGTCATGGCGGGTAAGGGCGAGGCGTTTGGCAAACTGCATTAGATGGGAACGGCGACTGATGGAGAAGGTATGGATCGATTCAACAATGCGGCGGCTTTGGGAGAAGAGGGTATCGAGCCGTTTCTCGTAATGCTCCAATCCGACGCTTTGGCTTATGGCAAGGGCAATAACGTTTAGATTCAGTATTGAGGCTTCACGCAATGTAATGGCTTCATTGGTTACTTGGAAAAGTGTACCCAATTGCGGATCGATACGGATCGGATAATCTTGGGTGATGAGGTTTTGCAAATCTAATGAAATGTTGAGTAAAGAAAGGGCATCAAGTATCTCTTTTTTCTCTTCGGCGATCAAGGTAAGAACTCCAAACGGCGACAAGACGACATGCAATGTTTTGTTTTTACCGTAATAGCCGTTTTCAATTCCGCGTACGAGGGTAAGATCAAGAGCATATTGAACGGTGGCGGTTGTGAGAGTGTGGTTTAAAAAAAGGGAGAGTAGATTCATTGGTACTCCTTTAACCGAAAATTGGTTTGATTTATTGTATCATCCCTTTATTACAGTGAGGTGATAATGCAAACTAAAATGGCAGTCGGATTATTAGGGTTATGGTTGAGCTGGAGCAGTGTTTCAGCGGATGTGTCGGAGATGATTTTTTATCCGCAGGCTGATTTTTCGGAAGGTATTTTCCATTTTAATTATCAAGGCGAAAAAAATAAAAATTACGGTTTTATGTTTGAAAAAGGGTTCGACTCGACTCGAATCGTTTATGTCCGTCCTGCGAATCATACTATTGAAAAAACAAAAGAGGGGATGACGAAACTCTCTTTTGCCAATACGGATCGCTACTCTTATCTTCAACGTGCGTTGAGAGATGATTTTTTAGTTTCTGATGAGAACGGTATCGTCAAAATTCTTCTCAGTGGGGGAGATTGTAAGGGGAGTCCTGATTGTGTCACGGCAGAGAATATTCTCACCGTCAATGTACCAAAAGGGTACGGCGTGAGAAAATATCAGGGGTTAGATCAAGACCTCAAGCCGCTTAAAAATTCGCAATGGCAACGAAAAGGAAACACGTATACCCTCACCGCCCGTGATGTGAAAGGGGCGTGCGTGATGATGGAGTTGGAGAAACTAAAGCCGGGACAGAGTGCTGTAAATATTGCAATGGCAGAGCCGATTAAACCTATCTCCAAGGTAGAAAAAGTTGAGGCGGTAAAACCGATCAAAGAGGAACCGGCGGCTGTTGTAGCGGAAGTTAAAACAGAAGCTCCTATCGCAGTTGTCGCGGTGGAGCCAAAAGTGGAAACTCTACCTGACCCGATCACGCCGATTCCTGAAAAACAGGTTGCCTCGTCACTTTCACCTGCGCCATATTTCAGAAATTTTCAGTTATTTGAGAGTCGGGTTGTCGCCTTGAGTGAAGTAGGAAAAGAGCGTTTACGAGAATGGGCAAAAAGTTTTAAATCGGGTAACTATAAATCGGTAGCGATCAATGGATATACGGACAATATTCCTCCGCAACGCCTTAAAGCACAATACGCTACAAACATTATCCTCTCCCAAGCACGTGCAAAAATAGTAGCGGATTATCTGTTAACGCAGGGGATTGACTCGGGTGTAATCATGGTTAACGGGATGGGAGATGTCAATCCGGTAGCTTCAAACGAAAATGAAGAGGGGCGATCGAAAAATCGACGAATAGAGTTTATTCTTAACTGACGTTACATCTGCTCGTAAAGATCGAACAGATCAATCCCGTCAGGAAGACGGGGTTTACCGTCACGAAATGAACGGGTATGGGCGATAAGCCGTTTAAAATGTTTACGCAAATGGTAGGCATCGGGAACATTGGGACGGAACCAATCGCCTTTGACACTAAAGAGCCAATCAATCGCCGATTTGATGTCAAGCAGTGTGTAACCGCCCGTCTCGATCAGGAGTTTGATCTGAGCCGCCCAGCTTTTCACATCGAACGGTTCTTCGAATTGCGGATCGATGGAGGCGAGGTGGCGGATGAAATATTGCGCCATCTCGAACTCTTCGGTGGTCGGTTTAGCTTCAGCCAGAGCTTGAGCTGATGCTACAACCGGAGCATTGGAAGCGATCTCTTTGCGTGCCCACCGCTCGAACTCAGCGCACCAGTCAAACGAACGGTTGTTTTTAGAGCGTTGATACAGGGTAAAATCCTCAAATAATTCCCGTCGTAATCCCTCCCGATCACACAACTCCAGTGCAAAAGCATGTAGCTCCTCATGGATTTCATTCGAGAGATTGAGAAAATAGTTGCTGTCACTGTATTCACTCGGAGTGAGGGAGAGGAGTGCTGAAGTGATTGTCTCAATCGGAGC
Organism: Sulfuricurvum sp.; assembly: GCA_024635855.1. Next base: position 89,737 of record JAGXHZ010000046.1, on the reverse strand, counting down.
AAAGGTATAATAGATCATTACCCCTTGCGCACTTTTGCGGCGAATGGTCTTTAACACCCCTTTTTTAACCATGCTATCGAGGGCTTCGATCACTTCTCTCGGGTTGTGGCGGAGCGCTTGCGCAAGGGTAGCGGCATCAATGTCGCGCGGCTTATCTCCCCATTGCTGTGTGTGACGTGCGATGAGGGGAAGGAGCGCCCGCTCCATCAAACTCAAATCTTCCCGATCGATCAGGGCTGTCGGAAGGGTAATCATGTACGTTTAACCGATGTTATGAGTTTGGCTTTTAACGGAGCGGCTAACAGCTCATTTTTTTCCCGTTCACGACGGAGGATTTCGTTGCGGTATTCATGGGTAACACGAGATGAGAAGAGGCTTCGATCCAATGAGACATAGTCGTAAATCCACCGTTTTGTAAGTACTTTGACGACATTGATGTCGGTTTCATCGAGTAAAAGTTTCTCTTCGTTTACATGTTTGATCGAAGTAAAGCGGATTGCCTCAAACCGCTCCAGCGCACTTTTCTCACCGTCTCTTACCAAGCTCACATCCCGTCTGATATCGTACATTAGACGGTATAAGTTTTCTGCACGCTCTTGTGCTTCTTGGTCGATGGGGGTGAGTGCTTGAGTCTCGAACTCTTCCGCGATGAGGGCGATTTTTTCAAAGCCGTTTTTATAGGGCATTTCCCGAAGGGATAAGCGGCGAAAAAACTCACGGTATTGTGAAGGGTGAATAGTGCGTACCAAATCGGCGACGTGCGCACGGAGGTTAATGTCCTCTTCGATTTTAAAGTATTCCATCAACGAAGTGACGAATTGAGTACGGATTTGATCTTCGGTCGGTCGGTTTTGCATAAATAAAGTATATCATGATGATCTTTAGAGTAGTGTTAGGGCAAAAATAAGGTAAAATGTTAGCGGGTATTTGTGAGAGTACCCTAATCCGCCAAAAGAGGCTCCCATCCTAACATTCGACCATACCGTTATCCCTGAGGGCGATGCAGAACTCGGTGATAATCTTTTATATTATGACTACAATATAGATCATCTTCTCTCTCTTGAAGCAAAGGGATTGACGATGGAAGATGAGGGATACATCAGTGCATTTCGCTCGTTTGAGGGGGAAGTGTATGAGAACTACATCTACGAAAAGCTCCTCCGCTATGCCGCCAACGAACCTAAAATTAAAAGTTTTATCATCAAAGGACCGCATAAAAATCGTACCCGTGCAATGAGCGATGCCCTCTCGGTGAGCTGGAAAGGGCAGATTATTTATCGTGCTCGCCATAAAGAGATCGGAGAGTTTGACGGTCTCTTGTTCACCGATAAAGAACTCTATTTTGTTGAAATGACCCTCGTTAAGTCGGTGAGCAATCTGAAAAAACGGCTTCGCAAAAAACGGGCATTGCTTGAGGTTCTCTTCCCTCGCTATAGTGTCAAAGCTCTTTTGGTTTTAAATGAAGGGGCGACGGGAACCTCCGATCTTCCTCCCTATGCATCGGTATGGCTGACAAAACCTTACAGTGCACGCCATATTTTGGAACGTTTGAGTTCCAAGTCTGAGCGTGCTCCGATGATTCGTGTTGAGAGTGCTAAGATTGCGCATGCCGAAGAGTTAAAAGTTGCGGCGTTTAAATATTATGCGACGCTCTCGTGGATGCTCCGTTCTTTGCGTGGACGTGATCCGATTGATGTTGATTTCTTTCGTCGTGTTGCAACCCAACGCTATCACGATATCTATACGAAAGTATACGTCGGCTACCTTAGTGTCGATGATTTCAAAATCATTGCACCGGATCTCTCATGGAACGGTTCGAATGCCGCACGTGTCGTGGTTGCGATTGAAAAAGATCACTCCGGCGGATACTTTCTAACCTATTTTATCCGTCACAGCTCCAAAAAACTTGATAATGTCGTTATCGGTTCGGGAGGAAGCAAAGTGGCGAAAAAAGATCCGTTCGGAATTACCCTCACCGAGATGAATCATCTTGATAAGGTAATGGACGAGAGTTTCGCCCTTACCCTCGAACAGCATACGGAATTAGAAAAGCTACTCAGTAAGCTGACGCATTAACCGTTAATTATCCTTTTTTCCTTTATACTTTCGTCACTTCACTACGTTATAAGGGTTTATTATGAAAAAGGTTATCATTTTACTATTTGTAGCACTCAGTATGTGGGCCGCTCCTTATAAAGTCGGTCAATCGGTTATGCCGTTGGATTTGAACGATCAGTTTGGAAAGCGTTACACACTCAAAGCGATGCCGAAAACGCTTATTATGGCGTTTGAAAAAGGGACGGGTGCGACGGTGAATGAATACCTTACCGTTCAAGAAAAAGGGTATCTAGCCAAAAATAAAGCGGCTTTTGTCGCAGATATCAGCCAAATGCCTAAATTTATCACGGAGAGTTTCGCACTGCCTAAAATGCGTAAATATACCCATACGGTTCTTTTGATCCAAGATGAAGAGCAGGGCTTAAACTTTCCTGCGCAAGAAGATAAGATCACCGTAATGAAATTTCGAGGGAACTTTCTGACAAAGGTAGAGTTTATCTCTACGCCGGCTGAACTTAAAAAAGCGATTGAGCAGTGATTACACCGCTCAAAGCCCTGCGTAAAAATCGATTTAAAACAGCGCTTATTTTTATCAGCATGAGCGTTTCCATTGCTGCTATTTTTCTTATCAGTGCGATATCGGGTGGAGTCGTGAGCATGTACAGCGCAATGCTTAAAACCGATGGTGATATTATCGTTACCCAAAAAGGGATCGCCGATACTTTTTTCAGTGATATTAATAACTCACTGAGTGCAGAGATTCGAAAAATAAAAGGGGTAAAAGAGTCAAGTGCCCTGATTTTGGGAGCTGCCCCGGTCGATAAACTCCCTATTGTCGCTATTTACGGGGTAAGTGATAACCGATATGACAGTTATACCCTTGCATCGGGGAGATATCCTAAAGAAGATGAAGTGATATTAGGGTCAAAAATTTTTGAGACTCTCAAACATCCGAAAACGATTGTTCTTTCCAAAAAAGAGTTTGTTGTCAGCGGTGTATTTAAAAGTCGTATCGGATTTGAAGACGGCGGAGTAGTGATGAATCTCTCCGATGCGGGGGAATTATTTCATAAAAGTGCCTCTATTTTTCTCGTGAGTCTCAATGATTTGGGGAAAAGCGAAGCTATAGTAACGCAGATAAATACATTGAGCAGCGATATTGAAGCAAAAACGACGGATAGTTTCATTGACTCCTACAATCAGTTCAAAATTATCCAAACCAGTTCGGATGTAATCGGTGCGATGGCATTTTTGATGGGTATTTTGGGGATTGTCAGTATGATGAGTATGGTAGTGAATGATCGCAAGGGAGAGTTTGGGATTATGCGCTCCATCGGACTCTCCTCTCGCGTGATTATTTTTAAACTTTTGAGTGAGACATTGATTATTGCCCTTGTCGCTTATGCGGTAGCATTAGGTGCTTCTCTTGGAATCTTGGAGCTGATTGAACATGCCGATAAATTTCAAGGTTACATTAATGGCGAGATAACTACCGTATTGATGATTAATGTTTTCATTGTTTCGGTAACGATGGCGCTCCTGGGGACATTTCTCCCTGCCCTTTATGCCTCTCGCATCGATCCGATGAGTTTGATTCAGCGAGGTGGAGCATGAGAATCGAAGCACAGGCTTTAGAACATTTTTACGCTCACGAGAAAGTATTAAACGGTGTTGATATCGAGATTCTACCGGGAAGTTTTACCGCGATTATCGGCGAGAGCGGAAGCGGGAAAACAACCCTTCTCTCTATTCTCTCGACGCTGCTTCAGCCATCACTCGGCGTTGTCCGGTACGATGGTAAGTCTTTGCAGGAACTTGGTGATATTGACCGTTTTCGTCGTATCAACATCGGGTTTGTATTTCAGTTTCATTATTTGATCTCTTATCTGACTTTGCGTGAAAACATAGCGTTGGCGGCACTGGATACGACATTGATCGATCCGCTTCTTGCCGAACTCGGGATTGAGAAGTTAGGAAGTCGCTATAGCGATGAAGTATCGGGGGGTGAGCGTCAGCGTGCCGCGATTGCCCGTGCCCTTATCAATCGTCCTTCGATTGTTTTTGCCGATGAGCCGACAGGAAATCTGGATACGAAAAATGCACTTGGGGTGTATGAACTCTTTAAACGTTTCGCGGGTGAGGGGACAGGCTTTGTCGTGGCGTCGCATGATAAAAAAATAGCCGATTATGCAGATATCATTATTGAGATGGAGGATGGCATTGTTAAGCAAATTCATAAACGATGAGCTTCCTTTAGCTTTTGTATGGTTGATTTTAGGACTTTTTGCGGGGTTGGTTTATGCGGTAGAGATGCTAGGTCTGGATGGTTCCATGACGCTTCTCTCGCCTGAGCGTGCACGGTCGATCCATATTTCGCAGATGTTGTACGGTTTTTTCCCGTTGATGCTCTCGCTGTTGCCGTTTGCCCTGTTTCAGAAAGAGGGAGTTTTGTCCGAAACCGCAATAGCTCATTTGCGCCGTTATTTTGTCGTTTGGAACCTCTTTTTACTCTTTATGTCTATGGCTTTGCTATTTGGGAACATTCGAGGATTGCCGTTTTACGATTTTCCGTATCAGCTGAACTTTTTACTGGCATTTAGCGGTCTGTTTTATCTTTTAGCCCTTATAGATGCGCTGCGCCGCTATGAAAAACGTCCTTTATGGGTTAATGTCTCACTTGTGGCTGTTATCGCAGCACCCATCGCGTTGGTCGTACTTATGAATCCCGATTACGGTCAGGTGGAGCAGACCCTTGTGGGGCCGCATGGGGATAATACATTGGGGATGAGTTTTACCCTGATTCCGATCTATTATCTTCTCATCAAGCTGGTAGGTTCAGAGGAGTTTAAACCCCGCTGGCATTGGTTGTGGATTGTACCGCTTGTCGGTTATGCCCTCTCTCTCATTATCCGTAATTTTTTTCACAGTTTGAGCTACAGTGAGGAGTGGTTTTTTCAGTATTTAACCCTGTTATACCTCCCATTGTTGTGGGTATGGTTACGCGATGCGGGGGTGAGCTTTAAAACGAATCCGTATTTGATCCTCTCGATTTGGGCATTTGTCTTTGTCGATGTGGAGGGCAATTTTCTCTTTATCCCTGAAATTCGCGCTTTGATCCATCGCAACGATTTGGTTGTCGGGCATGCGCATATTGCGATGGGGCTTGGGGTGGCGTTTATGGCGCTGTCGATTCTCCATTATCTTTTGCCGAATCTGTTTCGTCGTGTGTATGCAATCATATGGACGGTGTTAATGGCCCTGATGGCCCTTGTCCTCACGATAGCAGGGATTATCGAAGCAGGATTTAGCGGGGCGGTAGAGCCTTTCTTGAGCCTTAGAGCATTGATCGGTGCGTTACTTGTGGGAATGGTGCTATGGATTACCTATGAGAGGCTTAAATTAAAACTTGATTCACCGTTAAAACTCTACCATCTAAGCGGTTTTTTGAGTGATGCAGGGGGTGGGGTGATCCTCATCCTCGGCGGTGCGGCACTTTTTCCTCTGCTGGGATTTCATTTTAGCGGAACCTATGAGTACATTGTATTTGCTTTTATGATTGGGACGGGGTTAGCACATTGGTATGGGCTCCACAGTGATCCGCATCGTTTTGCGGAGTTTACCGCATCGATACGTGCGGTATGTGCCTCAGTATTTATTGCCCTTTATATGGCAGGGACATTGGATGGGATTGCCCTCTTGGTAGGATTGTACGATGCATCGTTTGCACTTGTGTATTGGTTGTTCTTACGAGGTAAGCAGTGAATCTTCTCGTTATTGTTCTTAGCTCGCAGCTTTTGTACTATCTTCTTATCGCTCAAACAGGTGTAGTAGGGGCATTTAATTCACATATCCATGATCTCTATACTCTCCCCATAGGCGGAGTGATCGGAGCGTTAGCGAGTGCCATTTGGCGTCATCACGGACTCAAGCAGGAACTTTGCTTTTTGTTTGGAATACAAATGATGATTTCGTGGTTTTATCCTAACTATTCACTGGGGATGCTGTTTGCACTTGGGTTCGTCGTGGGATATACGACTCCTCTGCTTCTCTATATTTTTGGCTCTCAAGGGAAATTGCAACTCTCTTTGGGACTGGCCATTTCCTATACGATCGGGACGGCATTGTACACGTATCCATTTATGGAACGTGATGACATCGCGGTAATCCTTCCTCTCATTTCTGTAGCGGCTTTACGATTTGCACAGCTAAAACATGTCGTTCATGTGGAACATGTCAGTTTTCCGTGGCGGCTAATCGGAGTAATGATGCTTTGGATATTTGCCGATTCGGCACTATTTGAAACGTTGAGCCGATCAGGTAATATGGATATCTGGAGCAAGTATACCCTTCTCATTATCACCTCTCATTTGGCCGGAGTTTACCTCGCGTATCGTTACGGAGATGGGTTGGTGAAACAAAGCCCGATTATTTTAGGGCTGTTTGCAGTGAGTTATCTGCTTTTTTGGTTAAAAGAGCCGTTATTACTTGCCGTTATCTATCCGGTTGTTATTTCATACTACAATGTGCTGTTATTTTATAAGCTGATTCAAATGGGAAACATTCGTACTATAGCGCTCTCTATGATCGGGGTAGGATGGATCGCCGCATCGGCAGCGAATGCGGTTGCATTAGAACATCAGCTGTGGATAGCCGCAGTTATTTTAGGGCTTTTTGCCTTAGTGTATCCATTTTATTTTAGGAGAATTTCATGATTAAATTAAGTATAACGGCACTGTTACTAGCTGCCTCGGTGTATGCGGGAAACTTGTCTTTTGAATCGGGATCGATTAAAGCGCATACGGAAGTATTCGGAGACTCTTCTATTGATCCGACTGCAAAAAAAGCAACATCGCATTTGTCAATGGATGCGGCTCCCGCAACGTTGAGAGGGACGATTGAAGTATCTATGTCTGATTTGGTAAGCGATAATAAAAAACGTGATACCAATATGCAAGAGACATTGGAATCTTCCACTTTTCCTAAAGCGGTCTTTGAAGTCAAAGAGGTTGTGGCTAAAGGGGGGGATAACGTCATCCTTAAAGGGTCAATGAACCTTCATGGCGTCACGAAACCAATGAGTTTTGAGGGGACAGTGAGCGAAGAAGCTTATAAGGTACGTATCAAAGCCAAAAGCACGATGAAAATGTCCGATTTCGGGATCACTCCGCCGAAAATGGTCTTTTTAGTGGTACGTGATCAAGTTGATTTGAGCGTAGACGTACTATTAAAACGATAGATTTCTCCTACTCTTAAAGGGGAAGGTTGAAAAGGGTACGTTTGTGTACAAAGAAGCTTTTCAAACCATTCAATCGGTTCATTTAGGGGTTCATCCGAGAGAATGAATGTTCCGTAATGGATCGGAATCATTGTTTTGGCGCTCAAATCCGAGGCGGCTTGAAGCGCTTCGGGAGGGTTGAGATGGTTATGTTTCATAATGGCTTCAGGGCGATAGGCTCCGATCGGTAAAAAAGCTTCATCAATCTCAAATCTCTCTCCAATCTCCTTAAAGTGTTCTCCATACGCACTGTCACCTGAATGATAGAGGGTGTGCTCGGCATTCTGAATGACATATCCCCCCCAGAGTGCTTTATTGGTGTCATATGGGGTCCGTTTGCTCCAATGCTTGCTCGGTGTCAAAGTGATGAAAAGTCCCCTTATCATAACCGATTCCCACCACTCCAGTTCAAAACACCGTTCACGGGTAATTTTTCCTTTTAGATAGCGCCAAAATCCTGCCGGTGCGACGATAATCATTTTTGGATTTTGTCTAAGCAGATATTTTACTGAGGATTTGTCGTAGTGATCGTAATGGGCATGGGTTAAGAGGAGTATATCTGCACTGAGTTCCTCTTTTGGGATCGGAAGAGGGCTTTGGCGAGGGTATAGAGGGATGTTTTCCAGTACCGGATCGATTGCGACGGAGGTATCGGCAATATTTAACCAAAGGGTTGCATGTCCGAGCCAGAGAGCATATTCACCCTTTGGAAGTACCTTTTGCATGGTGATGGGAAGCGGTGTGGCATCTGTGCGCCGTTTGCGAAAAGATTTGGAAAATTGCCATTTGAGTATTGTCGTAAAGGATATTTTCGGAGAGGTATAGCGATGCGGCATAAGATCCCTTTTTTCTCAATGAGTAATTGTACCTTTTGGATGATTAATCGAATATGCTCTTTTTTTAGACAGATCAGAACTGTTTTTCTCTTGTGACCTTCCCTTTTTTTCTCTTAAGTGCTATACAATAGTTTCAAAATAAGGAGAGGGAGAGACAATGGGGAATCAAAAGATAGAATCGGTGGATCGTTATGTTTCCTTTATGAATATTGACTGCTATCAACACGCTACCGAAGTGATAGATGCTATCATAGAAGTGACTACGGACGAACAATACAATAACCGTTTTTGGGATGCATTCAAATCCAAAATTCCTCAAAGCTATCACGAGAAACAATCGGATGAGAAAGTTCTCTATCATGTATGCTCTTCCGTGTTTTACATCGAAGAGTTATTTGAAGCGAGTCATCATAGTATTGGTCTTGGCTTGATGAAAAACTGCGAATACCAGTGCTGTTAGGATATTTTAGAGATTTAAAAGGGGCATAGGATTACTATTTCGACAATTTTAATCGGAGTAGTAGATGGAGCAGTTTATTTTTATCATAGCATTGTTGTTAATCGGCATACTTCTCCAAAAAGCAGATGCTCCTGTCGATTTTGCGAAGAGCCTTAATTTTTTTGTTATTTATGTCTCTTTACCTGCGACGGTATTGCTTCAAGTCCCTAAGATCCATTTCGATTCCTCCGCTCTTGGCGTCATTCTCATTCCATGGCTATTACTTCCGATTGTGATTGCAATTGTCATCGCGATGACCCGTAACCATCCTCCCCATGTTCGTGCGGCATTACTCCTTGTGATACCTCTTGGAAATACGTCGTTTGTCGGTATACCGATTATCCATACTCTTTTGGGAGAAGAGGCGATAGCGTATGTTCTGATGTACGATCAGTTCGGAACCTTTTTAATCCTCTCCCTCTACGGTGCGGCAGTGATTGCACGATATGAGAGTGGGAGGTTTCATAAACGGTTGATTGTCAAAAAGCTGCTCCTCTTCCCCCCTTTTGTATTTCTTTTATTTGCCCTCATTTGGGGAGAAATGCCTCCGCTTGCGCACCCTTATCTTCAGATACTTGCCGCTACTCTTGTCCCATTAGCGCTGATTTCAGTGGGATATTCGATGAAATTCGGCGGTGAGGTAGATTACGGATTATTTACCCAAGCATTGGCTTTGAAATTGATTGTCATGCCGTTGATCGCTTTTGGTATTTTGTTAGCGATGGGAACCGATCCTCTTGCACTTAAAACGGCCGTACTCGAATCGGGGATGCCCTCTATGATTACCGCCGGAGCATTGGCAATTGCGGCAGGGTTTGCCCCTGCACTTAGTGCAGCATTGGTAGGATACGGAATTCTGGCAGCATTGATAACCTTGCCGTTGATAGCATATTTGATGGAGAGGGTGCTTTAACCCCCTTGTTGATGCGATCCGTCACAGTAGGGTTTACGGCCTGAACGGCCGCATCGGCATAGCCACCTATCGGTCTCGACTTCCTCAGAAAATTTGATTGGTGTTTTGCCGGTTCCCTCATGACTTCCGTCACAAAACGGAAACGTTTTGGAGAGACCGCAGGTACAGTACCAATACTCTTTATCGGCATCTAGTGAGGCTTTAAACGGTTCATTTATAAAATGGGTTTCCATAAATCACTCCTTAAACGAAATAAAATAATCATACTGCGGGGTATAATGAAATCAAATAAAATTTTAGAATTAATAGTATTAAGTTGAGCATTAAATGCAAGATTCAGTAAAGTCAAGAAACTGTTTAGGTACTATTTATACTATTGATTTGGCTTTTTAGCACAAGGTGTAAAATGAACAAACTCTCCAACAAACCTCTTATCACCGCATTTATTCTCCTTATATCTTTTGCATTTAGTGTATGGTTTTATACTACAACAATGAGTTCAGAAAAGAAAATTTCCCCAAGTAAGGAAATAACAGCTCCGGGAAACTCCTTGGCGCTATCCAAAGAAATAAAGGTCAAAAAGTTGGTCTATATTGTTTCTGATACGAGGATTCCATTTTGGGAAATTATGGGTCGCGGAGTAAAAAACAGTGCCGATTCTTTAGGGTATACGATTGCAATTTACAGTTCTGAGAACAGCAGAAAAAAAGAGTTAGAGTTTACGGCGAAAGCTATCCGTGAGAATGTATCGGGTATTGTCATATCTCCTACTACGTCATCCGCGTGTGCCACTATCCTAAAACTAGCGGCAAGAGCCAATATTCCTGTTGTTATAGCGGACATAGGGACGGATGGAGGAGACTATGTCTCATATATCTCTTCCAATAACAGAGAGGGTGCCTACAATATTGGAAAAGTTCTTGCCAAAGAGATGTTTAAGCGCGATTGGGTCAATGGAAGGGTCGGTATTATTTCAATTCCCCAAAAAAGGTTGAACGGTCAACTGAGAACCGCCGGATTTATGCAGGCTATGGATGAAGCAGGGATTAAAACCGCAGATATGAGACAACAAGCGACTTTTTCGTATGATGAAACGTATAGCTATTCGAAAGAACTGATAGAGAAATACCCGGATCTTCGTGCGATATGGCTGCAAGGTTCAGATAGGTATCAAGCGGCATTGGACGCGATTAGCGATATGGGGAAAAAAGATAAAATTCTTTTGCTAACCTTTGATGCGGAACCACAATTTTTAGAGCTTATCCCCAAAGGGATTCTTGTCGGTTCAGCAATGCAGCAGCCTTATTTGATGGGTAAAGAGGCGGTACATGCTATGGATAACTATTTTAAGGGGAGAAAGGTTGAAAAAAACATTCAACTCCCTATTCTAGCGATTTCAACTGAGAATATTAAAGAGAAACTCCCTATTATTAAACAGAATGTTTTGGGAATCGAGACAAAAAAATGAGACAAAAAATAAAAATACTTCCCGCCAAGCAATCTTTGTATGTAACGCTTGCCATTATTATTATTTCAACCATTACAATAATTATGTCGGTAAGTTCAGCCTATTATTACACGGTAACGAAAAGCAAGACCATAGAAGAGATGAAGCAAACGTCAGCTTTGAGTATCTCTGCACTTCAAAAAAATGTCACTAATCTTATAGAGGCGTATGCCATCCATGAGTACGATACCCTTATCCGAAATGAAATAGAATCAAGAGATATGCTTGCTATTATTGTTGAAGATTTTAATATGGGAAAAATTTTAGGCGAAGGATCCTATATTAGCGGGAAAATCCGAGATGCCGAGGGAAATATAGTCGATTATGATCCCAAAAATCAGCAGCAACGTAAAGAGTTAGAGGAGTGTTATTTCTCTGATACCTACACAATAACCTCTGCGGCAGGAGATAAGCTCGGCACGATAACTATTTTCATTTCAGACCAAGTTATGAATAAGGAGCTGAACCAAATCATAGTAGAAGCGTTGATAAATACGTTTCTCCTCTCTTTATTGTTGATCCTATCTCTTTTCATTGCGATACGTCTTTTCATTTTGAAACCGCTCTCCAACATGGTAAGTGTTATTGGCAATAGTGATGAGGATGGTATTCCGATCAAATTTGTACCGGAATATGATGCACGAGAAATTTTTCTCCTCTCTTCGACTATGAATACGATGATTAAATCGATAAGAGCCTCAAAAATAGCGTTGCTTGAGCAGCATAATCAACTTCGTGCGCAAAAAAATGCACTTCAGTATCAAGCGACGCATGATGCATTGACCGGTTTAGCTAACCGGATTCTTTTCAGTGAAAGACTCGAACATGCAATAAAAAAATCGAAAGAGAAGCATTCTCAAATGGCACTTCTCTTTATTGATCTTGACCATTTTAAAGAGATTAACGATTCACTCGGGCATGAAGCGGGGGATAAAGTTCTAAACATCGTAACAAAGCGATTGAATGAAACGATACAAAACGAGGAAGCGTTGGCCCGTTTTGGGGGAGATGAGTTTACTGTTATTATCGAAGGGCTTCAAAAAGCAGAAGAGGCGTTATCGCTCGCAGGCAAAATTTTAAAACTCCTTTCTGAATCGATTACGGTCGATCACAATGAACTTTATGTCGGATGCAGTATCGGAATTAGCCTTTATCCCGATAACGGGGATACTCCGCAGGATCTTCTGAAATATGCCGATGCCGCTATGTACGCCGCTAAAAATGAGGGGAGAAATAACATCCGCTACTACACGTCTGAAATGACCGCACGAGCGTTAGAGAGGGTTGTTATGGAGACGAGTCTTCGTGCAGGGCTTAAAAATGAAGAGTTCGTTGTCTACTTTCAGCCACAGGTTAATGGACGGAGCAATACGGTTATCGGTATGGAAGCTTTGGTACGGTGGCAAAGCCCAACGATCGGGTTGGTCTCTCCGGCAGCATTTATCCCTATTGCCGAATCGACAGGCCTGATTGTCGAGCTTGATCGATTTGTGATGAAGCGAGCGATGACGCAGATTGCTGCATGGTACAAGGAGGGGTTTAATCCGGGAATTTTGGCTATGAATCTTACGATGAAGCAGTTACAGCAAAAAGATTTTACTGGCTTCTTAAGGGATCTTATTACAGATACAGGGTGTTTGGTCGAGTGGATAGAGCTTGAAGTGACCGAAGATCAAATTATGATGAATCCGGATGAGGCGATAGAAATTTTAAGAGAGATCAGCCGCATCGGAGTTAAGATCGCCATTGATGATTTCGGAACAGGGTATTCTTCCCTCTCTTATCTTAAAAAATTACCGATTAATAAACTCAAAATTGATCAATCGTTTGTACGTGATTTACCGAATGACGAGGAAGATAGTGCCATCACAAAAGCGATTGTGGCATTGGCACAAAGTCTGAATCTTGAGATTATTGCCGAAGGTGTTGAAACGGGTGAGCAAAAAGAGTTTTTAGTCCAGAACGGATGTGAAAACATACAAGGGTATTTTTATTCAAAGCCGTTGCCTGCGGATAAGATGAAAACAGTTCTTTTAGAAGGGTTAAAGTAATGCGGATTTCATCCCCCCTATTGATCACAAAACGGATTACCCGCAGGTGCAATACCAATACTCTTTGATTGTGTCCAATGATACTTTGAATGGTGCATTTTGAAAATGGGTTTCCATAATAGACTCCTTTGGCGAGATAGAAGATCATACTACATAAAAAATAATTTATGATTTAAACTGTTGCAACTTGAGATTTAGTCCATCTGTTAATTTGTATAAATGTTCTGCCGCACTCGCTATTTCTTCTACACTTCGGGCATTATCGGAGGTTAATTCATTAATTCTTGAAACGGAAGCAACAATTTTTACAGAATCTTCTGCAATTTTAGTAGAATTTTTTGCATTTAAAGTAACACTATCTCTTGACTCTTTCATCGATGACACTGTCTCTTCCACGACGTTTTCTACCGTTTCCGAAACACTGACAAGTCGTTCGATATTTTTTGCATTAATACTCATTTGATCCGAAGAGTCGACAATAGATTGGACAATAACATTAATCGTAGCATTGATCTCGGTGAGACTTTTTTGGGTTCGTTCTGCTAATTTTCTGACTTCATCCGCTACAACCGCGAAGCCCCGTCCATGTTCTCCTGCGCGTGCAGCTTCAATCGCGGCGTTTAAAGCGAGAAGGTTGGTTTGATCGGCAATATCGCTGATAACAACCAATATCTGTTTCACTTGTTCCGCTTCTGTACTCATATGTTCTAATTTAGCGGCAAGGCTTGATTCCAGCCCACTGGCATCGGAAACATCCGCTTTTAGTTGCTTCATATCGATAAGTACAGTATGGAGTTTTTCTCCTGATATCTCAATGCTTTCTTTTGTCTTTTCTGATAGTGTGACGCTTGATTCAATAAAATTTTTAATATCATGAATCTCATCGATGGTATCTTTGACTATTTCCATACTTGCTTCAGCATTTTGACCGATTTGCATACTTGTGCTGTGTAATTCACTTGAAACGGAGGCATTCTCATTTGCTGCCGTTTTAGCTTCTTGTATCGTGTGCTCAAGCGTTTCTAATAGAGTGTTGAAGCTATCGATGATGGCTTTGATTTCATCATTACGATCATACGATAAACGAATTTTTAGATCTTTCGTATCCACAAAATTTTTAATTTTTGTTTGCAAAAGATGGATTGATCCTGTAATTTCTTTTGTAACAACAAGATTGATAATAAAGACGATCAATATAGCAAATATAAAACAAAAAATAAGGAGTGTATTGACAGCGCTTAAAGATTTTACACTAAGCTCTACAGCACTTGCCGTAATTTCTTCTAATTTTTTTTGTAACTCACCACTGATGTTTACCAATTTACTTAAATCAATGTCATTTCGAGTTTCAACATCAGCCATCATGATCTGCTTTGATTTAAGTGCAAACTCTTCTTGATATTGTTGTATACGGTCAATGATTTTTGTGCATTTGTCTTTATTTTCTTGCAAAGATAATTTATCTTTTAGCTCGGTAACGTTTTTTAAATTTTTATCAAGATTTGTATTCACTTTTACCAAAGTCTCTTCGGAGGGGTTTTTTAAAAACTGATATACCGTTATTCGCGTATTTAAAAATTCACTTACGGCATCTTTGGACTCAATAGAGCGTTCCATAGCTGCTTCAGCAACTGAGTGTTTGCTTGAGTAAACAATGTACGTTACGATAAATACCAATAAAAGAGCCATTGGAACGAGATAGAGTTTTGCTTTAATGGTCATATTTTTCAAAGTCTTTTCCTAAGTTAATGATATTATTATAGTTACTATGATAACTATTATGAAATTGTATATTCAAATAACTTAATTTTATATTCATGTAATTAGTTTTGTAGAAATTAAAAAGGATAGGGGGGGGGTATATGGATAAAAGTAAAAATAACTATTTTTACTTTTTTAGATTGTTGTAAATCGATTCAAGAAAATTGGAGTACTCTTTTTTTTGTTCTTGAGTTACCCCAAACAGAGCTTTTTCCATTATATTGTTTCCCATTTGAACAAGGGCGTCTATTAGCTTCTCCCCTTCAGGGGTGATTTTTATGAGATAGGCTCTTCGATCATTATCTTTTGGAAAACGTTTCACAAGACCCTTTAATTCGAGTTTATCGAGCATTAGTGTTAGATTGGACTGTTCAAAATAGGTATCTTGTGCCAGTTCCTTTTGGGTTAGGGCATCTTTTTCGGAAAGTCTAATTAAAATAACACGATGTGCATAGGAGAGAGCATATGGCTTTAACTCTTTTTCAAACTCTTTTTTGAGGATATTTCTCGCTTTTGCGATTTGAAATAGTATTGATTTGTCCGATTCGAATCCCATAAAACACCTTAAGCTGTTGGATACATAATGATTATATATAGATATTATACCGTGTTATATTTGATTGATGAAATGGGGATAAATTTTTGAAGGAATTTTGTGTTGTGATGGCGGGCCACCAAGGATTTGAACCTTGGGAGGTTTAACCCTCGCCGGTTTTCAAGACCGGTGCAATCGACCACTCTGCCAGTGACCCGTAGTAAAATTGAAATTATCTTTTTCTATGCTGGAGGCGGCACCCGGATTCGAACCGGGGATCAGAGCTTTGCAGGCTCATGCCTTACCGCTTGGCTATGCCGCCACCATAATGGTGCCCGGAGCCGGACTTGAACCGGCACAGTGTTACCACCGAGGGATTTTAAGTCCCTTGCGTCTACCGATTTCGCCATCCGGGCTTCACGTAGAAAAACATATCTCAGTTCAAACATCAAAAAGCAATGTTTCAACTGAGATTCTGGAGCGGGAAACGAGGTTCGAACTCGCGACCCCAACCTTGGCAAGGTTGTGCTCTACCACTGAGCTATTCCCGCATTGTTTTTGTGGACTGGAAGTATAGCAAAAAAATAATGGTGTGTAAAGAGTTTTTAGAGAAAATTGCCGTATAATCACGTTAATAATGACGATGTTTGTCCCATATAATAGGGAAAGACAACTATATAAAGGATATTTTATGCGCAGTGATACCATTAAACGGGGATTTGATAAAACCCCGCACCGCAGTTTGCTCCGTGCAACAGGACTTAAAGATGAAGATTTTGACAAACCGTTTATCGGGGTAGCCAACTCTCATATCGATATTATTCCAGGCCATTTTTTCCTTCAAGAGTACGGTCGTATCGTCAAGGAAGCGATTCGTGAAGCGGGGGGAGTTCCGTTTGAATTTAATACTATCGGCGTGGATGATGGCATTGCGATGGGTCATGATGGAATGCTTTATTCCCTTCCGAGTCGTGAGTTAATCGCCGATTGTATCGAGACGGTTATGAACGCGCACAAGCTTGATGGACTAATTTGTATCCCTAACTGTGACAAGATCGTACCGGGAATGCTCATGGGGGCGTTACGGGTTAATGTTCCGACGATTTTTGTCTCGGGTGGACCGATGAAAGCAGGGCATAAAAAAGACGGTACCCCGATCGATTTGGCGACTGCGTTTGAAGCGGTAGGAAAACATGCTGACGGTAAAATGAGTGATGAAGAACTGTATGAGATCGAGTGCGAAGCCTGTCCGTCGGGCGGGAGCTGTTCGGGGATGTTTACCGCCAACTCGATGAATACCCTTTGTGAAGCGATGGGGGTTGCCCTCCCTGGCAACGGTACGGTTTTGGCAATGACCCCTGAGCGTATCGAGATGGTTAAGACGGCAGCACGCCGTATCGTCGAGATGGTCAAAGATGAAAATTCCGAAAAATGGAATATGCGTAATATCCTGAATGATAAAGCGATCCATAATGCCTTTGTTATCGATATGGCAATGGGGGGAAGTTCGAATACCGTTCTTCATCTTTTGAGCATTGCAAAAGAGGCAGAGGTTGATTTCGATATTACGAAAATCAATGAAATCTCTGAAAAAGTGGCGCACATTGCGAAAATTTCACCGTCGCTTTCAACAGTACATATGGATGATATCAACCGTGCCGGTGGTGTTAATGCGGTAATGAAAGAGGTGAGCCGACGCGGTGGGGTATTAGAATTGGATGCAATGACGATCACGGGTGAGACACTGGGTGAGCGGATCAAAGATGCGGTGATCAAAGATACAAATATTATCCATACCAACGAAAATGCCTACTCTCCGGTTGGTGGGTTGTCGATTCTTTTCGGAAATCTCGCCGAAGAGGGTGCAGTTGTTAAAACAGCAGGTATCACTCCGAATATGCGCAAGTTTAAAGGCTCTGCAGTTTGTTTTAACTCTCAAAACGAAGCCATTGCCGGAATAATGTCTCATAAAGTGAAAGCGGGCGATGTCGTCGTTATCCGTTATGAGGGTCCTAAGGGCGGTCCAGGGATGCAAGAGATGCTTGCTCCTACGGCACTTATCATGGGTATGGGATTGGGCGAGAGTGTTGCTCTGATCACCGATGGACGCTTTAGCGGTGCAACACGCGGAGCTTCAATCGGTCATGTCAGTCCTGAAGCAGCGGAAGGAGGTTTGATCGCACTCATTGAAGACGGTGATGAGATTGAACTTGATGTTGATAGCCATCTCTTACAGCTCAATGTGAGTTACGAAGTGCTGGAACAACGACGTCTGCATTGGAAACCGATCAAAAAAGAGATCACTTCCAAATGGCTCAAACGCTACAGCCTCCTCGTCTCCAATGCTTCTAACGGAGCCGCTTTAAAAACGGAACTTTAAACCTCTCTTCTGTCACCAAATCGTAATCCTTCGGGATTACACTTTCCCTCATGAATGAGTCACTATTTTTTCGCAGTGTTTTTATTTCTGATCTCCATCTCGGAACACGCGACGCTCAATCCGAGCGTCTTTTGGAGTTCATCCGAAATGTTGAATGTGAAAACCTTTATCTGGTCGGTGATATTATAGACGGATGGGAACTTCGCCGTAATTGGCGATGGAGTCAAGCCCAATCCGATGTCCTCCAAAAAATACTTCGAAAAGCCAGAAAAGGGACGAAAGTCCACTATATCATCGGAAATCATGATGAATTTTTACGCCCATTTTTACCGATGGTGATGGGGGATAATATCACCATTGCGCATGAAAAAGTACATTACGGGTTGAACGGCAAGCGCTACCTTGTTGTTCACGGCGATATGTTTGATGCGGTAACGATGACGAAAAAATGGGTTGCCCATCTAGGAGATCGTTGTTATCTTTTTTTACTTCGATTGAACCGTCCGATCAACACGGTGCGTCGCTGGTTTGGTAAATATCACTATTGGTCGCTCTCTAAAATGGCAAAACAGAGTGTAAAACAGGCCGTGAGCTTTATTACCGACTATGAAGAGGTACTCTCTTCCCATGCGGATGATGGAGGTTATGACGGGGTTATATGCGGACATATCCACCACGCCGAAATAAGAGTCATTAACGGGATCGAGTATCTTAATTGCGGAGATTGGGTTGAATCGTGCAGTGCCATTGTTGAACATTATGACGGAAGGTTTGAGATTTATGAACACGACTAAAAGTGTGAGCATTGTTTTTTACAAAGGACGTGGGACGCTAGCGGAAAAACTTATACGATTGTGGACTAAGAGCCCTTACTCTCATTGTGAATTTCGTCGAAGTGATGGACTCTATCACTCGAATGACCGATTTAATTTTATTTCTCGAACGGAGAGATTAGAGATAAATCCTAATGATTGGGAAGTTTGTGAAATCTCTCTGCCAAGTGAGATTATTGAGCGGGTAGAACGTCGACAGCTTCGAAAAAACGGTACGGCATACGATTGGATGGGAATTGTATTCTCGCAAGTGTTCCGTTTGGGATTGCACGATAAGAAGAGGTGGTTTTGTTCCAAAAGCAATGCAGATGATTTGGCGTATGCTTACCGATTAATGCAGCGAAGCAAAGATAAACGTTATGAAGGGTATCTGGAGGAATTGCATATTTTTGGAAAAATTACCCCTCAAAACTTCTCTCCGCATCAGCTTTACACTCTTATGCAAAGTATTACGCACTCCCATGCGAGTTAAGAAGATTAAGATTCTACGGGTTCAGAATATTCAGGGACAATGCGGCGTAGCGCTGATCGTGGATCGAATGCGTCGATTAACAGAGCTATATCTTCATTTAAACGATCAATTTCGTAGAGGGTTGAACGGGCGATCATAATCGATTCAAAGGCTGTTTTTTGCTCGCTCTCGTCGATAAGTAGTTCTTCATAGAGTTTCTCACCAGGACGTAAGCCCGTATAGACGATTTCGATAGGTTCTGTTGCGTAAAGACGAATCATAGTCTCGGCCAAATCGGCGATTTTGACACTCTCTCCCATATCGAGAATAAAAAGTTCACCGCCGCGTGCAATAGCAGCCGCTTGCAAGACCAACTGACACGCCTCATTGATCAGCATAAAATAACGGGTAATATCGGGGTGGGTCAGGGTTAGCGGCCCTCCGGATTCAATCTGGGCTTTAAATTTAGGGATGACACTTCCGCTTGAACCGAGAACATTCCCAAATCGAACCGCTACGATTTCACTGTTACGGGGATTGACATTTTGGGCATAGAGTTCCACTGTCCGTTTCGTCGCACCCATAACGTTGGTTGGACGGACGGCTTTGTCGGTGGAAATAATCACAATTTTTTGTACATTATGGGCGATGGCACTGTCAATAACATTACGGCTCCCAATAACATTGTTCTTAATGGCGGTTTGCATGTTCGCTTCGCAGAGAGGAACATGTTTATAGGCTGCGGCATGAATGACGATATCCGGGGCGCTGTTTTCCATGATTTGATCTAACGATCCGTAATCGATAATATTGCACAGATGGAGCTCCGCATCGGGGATCTTTTCGCCGATTTGATAGAGATTGAATTCACTATGATCAATCAATATAAGATTCCTTGCTCCGAATCGATGACATTGCAGCGAAATTTCACTTCCGATACTTCCCCCTGCCCCAGTAATAAGGACATTTTTATCACGAATAAAGGCTTCGATAGTTTTGGAATCAAGATCTTTCGGATGTCGAGCAAGAAGGTCTTCGATAGAAAATTCCCGTAGGGAAGAGGTATTGTTTTCTAAAATAACGAAGTGGTGAATATCATGGATATTATGTGCCGTAAGTTGATCTATTAAGCTTCGAAGCTCCGTTTGGGGAAGATCGATTGTGATGGCGACACTGCTGATATTAAACAACTTAAAGACTTTTTCCAATTGACTTTTACGATAAACCTGTATGGAATCAATGGTTGAACCGTGCAAATGAAAATCAGAGGGTTCCCATGCAATGATGGCTTGTATCGTATAAGGAACATCGCCGTTTTTAGAACTTTTGATGAGTGCGGCTGATTTGTGGTTGCTTCCGATAATTAGCATCGGTTTGGTGATACTTTTATTTTGCTGTTCTAGAATAATGCGTTTGGAGAGACGAAATCCGCCGACAAGAAGCAAAGAGAGTATAAAGTCGATGGCAATAACACTTCTCGGTACGGGGGCAAATAAACTTGGTTCCATTGAAAAAATAAGATAAAAAAGAGATACAGCGAGTATATGTCCAATAAGGATTTGTATTGCATTATGGAGACTGAAATAGCGCCAGGTAATACGGTAAACGTTTAAAAGATATAAACTGCTCCATTTTAGGAATGTCAAGGTGAAGAAAACAACATAAAAATGGCTTACATATTCCGGAGGGATACTAAAATCGAATCGTAATGCGTAAGCAAAATGGAGCGATATAAAAAATAATAAAAAATCAGCAACCAGAAAAAAGAGCAATCTTTTTGTATAACTGGGAGTGAGTATGCTGCATTTAGGCTCTTTATTTACCGGCATTATCAATTAAATCTTTAGTTTGTAAATTTTGGCCATAGGGCTTAGAACTACGGGTTGAAAAAAATTCGGATTATATTGTTCAAATACAAACATTTGTATGTAAGTAGAATTAAAATAGTAATCATCAATGACTAAAAATTGGCCGTAACTAGCCATGAAAATGACTGTCAGACCCTCTGATGCAAATATTTGTCGATTAATTTTGAGTTTTTGTTGAGGATCGTACCCTACTTGGTAAAAAGCTTTAATAGGAGCAAGCTGTCCACCCATTTTAAGGGTATTATTGGCTTTTTGTATGGATATACCTTGGCCAAGTTCAATCGTTTGTCCAGTGTCACGTATCCCTCTGGATACATAAAAGAAATGAGAAGGAGAAGTTTCTGTACCTGTAAGATCAAGATTACTGAAAAGAGATACCGTCGGGAAAATTTCCATCATTCGTAATGGTAAATAGAGGTAGACGTCGCGTGTTTTTTCTGGCATTTTGTATTCGGGAAGAGCAATAGCATTTATAAATTCGTTAGGGTTTTTAAATTCTTCTTCTGCAAGCATAGTTTCAAAAACATTCCCTGCTCTATTTTTTATACTTGTGGAGTTGTACTCCGTATATTCGGTGTACAATCGCATCATATGCGCTGCAGATGTTTGATCTTTAGAAGTTAAGACAAATGCGGCAGGGTAATTGAGATCGCCAGTATGTCTTCCTCCATCAATCCATGTTTTAACATCACTATAGTAACGAATTGGATAGCCGTAATCCCACCAAGCAACTACATAGTCTTCTCGAGAAGCAACTTTACGAAACTCGTCCAATACAGCAACTTCTTGAGCAGTAAAAACGGTTGGGGTCATATACTCCCGAATATGGGTATAGTTTGGATAAATGGCTGCGATCGTGAAAATACTTAGTGCAAGGTACTGTAGCCATGTTTTTTCAATACGTTGGGTAATCCATAATAATAAATACCCTAATCCTATTGCCATCATAGGAACTGCATAAATTGTAAAGCGGAGTCCTGCAAACATCGCAATGAAGCCAAGGCCTACTAGTGGAAGTGTAACCAATAGGGGACGGTAAGCAATCAGTGCTAAAAGATAACCGATACTCGCAAATATAAATGTGATCGTGTGCCCGCTAATACGCTCTGCAAAAATAGTGAAAGGGATTTCTCCGGCCTCCCTTACGGTAGACATAACATTATAATAGTGTAAAGAACTGGTGATGACATTCTCTTCATTACTCTTAAAAACATATCCTTTTAATAGCGCTAAAATAGGATCAATTCCACCTGTAAAAAAGTAGATTACTACAACTATTCCAGAGATAGGCCAAAAAAGTTTGGTTGAAAGTTCACGTTGAAAATGAAAAAAAGAAAAAATGAGAAGGGCTAACCCAAGTTTACTTATGAGGGGTAAAGATAAAATACCGATAAGAATAAACAGGGCAATTTTATAGATATAAATATTTTTACGATCAAAGAGGAGTGCATAACCTAGTATCATAAGAAATAGGGCCGTATCAAGCGCATAAGCCTGTGGATACCACCATTGATATAGAGCGATTGAAAGCGTAATGGGAAGGAGATAGCGGTTACGCTGATGGGTTAAAGCAAGAATCAGAGAATACATCTCCAAAACAGGAAAAACAATATTAAGCATGTCGGTATCATAGTACCCTGTCATAGTGCGGTTGTAGTAGCTGTGAGCAATAGAACCTATGAGTGCTGCAATAAATCCCATGGTAGTCTGATTTAACGCACGACCAATTAATATGAGAGGTATCACGATTAATGATCCTAGAAATGACGGCATATAAAGAATGAGAGTCTCAAAGCTAACGGGAATAATTTTTGATAAAATAGCCGTGAGTTTAGCAAGGGGCGTTTCAACTCCGGATAAATCATTCTCTTCATGGTGCTCTTGCAAAATATCACGTGCCCCTTCTGCAAACCAATATCCATCATTTGTATTGATCATTAGTTCATTATTCCAATGAAACTGTGGCATTGCACTGAAATTTTCAACCCATATTAAACGCATTGAAATTGAAAATAAATAGGCAACTATGATAAGGACAAGTAGGGTCGTGATAGAAGTTTTTGTTTCACGTAATTTCAGCATAGAATTTATATCTCCGTATTTAGGTGAATGTATTTTAGCTAAACGGCTTAACTTTATCAATGAAGCGGACGATAAGATAGAGTGCTAAGATATAGATGATGCTATAAAGTATTAAATAAGGAGATGTTTGAAGTAAAACGATGGGGATTATTCCAATACAATTGATTCCCATTCCCATCAAAACAGTTTTTTGATGACTCCATCCAGCCTGTGTAATACGCTGATAAGCATGTTTTCGATGAGCTTGAGAAAGAGACTCCCCATTCCGGGCTCGTCGGATAAGTGTGAGAGTAGCATCGACCCAAAAAAGCCCTAAAATGATGAGCCAACTGTATAGAGATTCTCCATTGTTGAGAGAATGAATCATTAATACTGCAAAGATAAATCCTAAAAAAGTACTTCCAATATCTCCCATAAAAATTTTAGCTTTTTGCCAATTAAATAGTAAAAATCCAAGTGCTCCAGCGGCAACGATCCAGCCAATATCGTAACCAAAGATTAAAGCGACGGCAACTCCTAAAAAAACGGCTTCACTTCCCGCATATCCATCGATTCCATCTAAAAAATTATATAGATTGATGAGCCATATCATTCCAAACAGGATCGGGATATTAAGCCACCATCCGTGTAATTCAATAAAATAGAGCGAAATCGTCTCAATGCCACCAAGTGAAGTCAAAGCTAAAATAGAGGCAAGCAGTTGCGCGATCATGCGGATTTTACTTCCCAGCGTATAGAGATCATCCAGTAAACTGACAATGAGTAGAGGAAGTGCTGATATAAATGCGTAAAAAAGGTTAGAATCAAGAGTATTTGTTGCGTACAGATATCCGGCTCCAAGATAAAAAGTAAGGACAATCGCCAATCCTCCCCCGCGGGGTGTCGGGAGTGTATGGGAACTTCGCTCATTAGGATGGTCTAAAATTGCTTTTTGAATTGCGTAGGCTTTAACTCCCCATGTTAACAAAAGAGAGAATAAAAATAATCCGCTATATAAAAATATAGGATTAATCATTGTTGTACCACTTTATCATCGCATTAATCCCTTCTTGTGTCGTAAAAGGAGGTGTGAAGCTGAGCTTGTTGAAGCTTTCGGATGGATCGATCTCCAGTGAACTGAACAGGCGCTGATGAAGCGAAGGTTTTATTCGCTGCAGTAAATTGATAACAAAAAGAGGAAGTGGAAAAAGAAAAAGTTTCTTTTCCAATGCGCTTGCAATAGTTTTGATGAGATCGGTCGTTGAAATCGGAGCCGCATCAGAGACGATAAAAATACCGAATTTTCGCTGTTCCAAAAGGGTTTTGATAAACGCCGTTAAATTTTTTACGTATAGAATACTGCGTTTATTATGGATACCTCCAAATGGAAGAAATGAGAGGCTATTACACAGCTTTATGAGATTTAGCATATTGGCTTTCACTCCTTCTCCATAAACAAGCGGAATCCTAATAATTGATACCGTGAAATCTTCCGAAGCCAGCTTTAATAATCCCTCTTCAGCTGCAAGTTTGCTGTTTCCATATGGATCAAGCGGATGACAAGCAGTAGTTTCATTGAGCGGAGTTATTGTAGTCTCTTCGCCATATACTTTTATCGTACTGATAAATATAAAATGGCTGACTCCGGCATCTTTCGCTTTTTGTGCAAAAGAGAGGGTTAGATCGCGGTTAATAGAGAGGTACTCTTCTTTTGGGGCTCCTTGCATCTGATGGACGAGTGCCGCAAAATGGATGACGGCATCATAATCGGTAAGCGTTAAATCTTGAGGTCGTTGTGTTCGTAGGGAAATGGGAGTGATGGCATACTCTTTTGAATCATTTATAAAGTGGTTGCCGATAAAACCTGTGGCACCTGTAATGACTAATTTTTTTGAATTAGTTGGGAAGAGAGTATGCAATGTAAAATCCTTGGCTTTATGGGTATTCAGTGCTGCTTTAGGCATGCTTCATAGGCAGAAAGCATTTCTTCGGTAATGATGTGACTTTGAAATAAAGTTAATGCGCGTAAGCGAGATGCTTTTCCCATTTGATGAGATGTGTCTTTATTCATGATTAATTGTAGCAGTGCTTGCGAAAGTGCGGCACGATTGCCAGCCGTAAATAATATCCCCGTGATTCCATCTTCTACGGCATCGGTAATACCGTAAATACGTGAAGCTACGGTAGGAATTTCACATGCGGCGGCTTCGATGATAGTCATACCAAATCCTTCGCGGTAGCTTGGTAGGCAAAAAATATCTGCCGACATCATGTAATGTTCGGGAGTGGATGAAAAAGGGATATAGAATAAACGGTTAGTTTCTGTATGGCATATTTTTTGTATTTGATTAAAAGTAACGTCTTCTTCGGTACCTACTAATAAGAGTACTGTACTCGAGTTATTTTGGGCAATTTTATCAAAGGCAGCTGCTAAGTCTAATATTCCTTTGTCGCGGTTAAGCCGTCCGACGTATAAAATAACCTCGGCATCTTGTGAAATTCCTAATTCATTCCGTATTCTCACTCTGGTTTGTGCATTAGGTGCGAAGCGTTCGGTATCTACTCCACAAATAGAACCCGCACCAATGACTCTTGTTTTAGTGCTTGAAAGAACGTTTTCATTGATTAAAAAATCTCTTTGTGATGGGCTATCAATGAATACCATCGTCGCGAAGCTTCCTATCAGCGTATCGAACCATTTTAGTAAAATACGTTTTATTCCATGCTTCGTCACCCAGACTTGTCCGGTGAATGTGTGTATACGTACAGGGACACGTGCCATCCAAGCTCCCAGCATTGCGAGCATCCCTGTTTTCGGCATGATGGAATGGACAATGTCAAATCTCTCACGGCGAAATAGATTGAATAGCCGAAATAATATTATCATATCATTCCAAGGGGAGGGTTTTCGCGTTATGGGAAGCAGAATAATATGCGCATTGAGACCATCAAGCAGATGTTTGTCGGTTTGATTGCAAATTACGGTCACATCATACTTCTCTGCGGCTGCTTGAATATGAACACGTAAAAAGCTATGAACTACAGCGGGGATAGTTGCAATATAGCAAAGCCGTTTTTTAGTAGTCATTTTCTCCCCATTGTTGAAAGGTTTTTTTATAAGATAACAATAAAACTATATAGATGAATGGTCATGAAGAAAATACAAATAAATTACATTCATTAAGGGAGTCTATTGTCATACAATAAGAGGTTCTTGCCGTTTTTCCCATGATAGGGCTGTTTGACATATTAGAGATAAGTCATTATATTTTGGTTTCCATGTTAATGTATTTAATATTTTTTTATTTTCCGCAATGAGTTGTGCCGGATCTCCTATGCGACGAGATGTAGTTTCAACTTCGAAATCAATTTTAGAAATAGTTTTCATAGTTTCGATTACTTCTTTGACACTATATCCTTTGCCATATCCACAATTAAAAATATCGCTATCTCCTCCGTCATTTAAATATTTCAGTGCCGCAAGATGAGATAGTGAAAGATCTTCGACATGAATATAATCTCTGATACAGCTTCCATCTGGCGTTGGGTAGTCATCTCCAAAGATAAACATTTTATTACGCTTCCTAGATGCACACTCTGCCGCTATTTTGATGAGGTGTGTTGCGTTTGGAAAGCTCTGACCAATTCGGTTATCCAAACTTCCTCCTGCAACGTTAAAATAACGTAAAATGACAAATTTGAAATTAGGATAGGCTAACGCGATGTCTCGTAAAATAGATTCGCTCATATATTTGCTCATTCCATAGGGATTGATTGGTTGCGTCGGAGTAGTTTCGTTTACATTAGAGATAGTAGGTTCTCCATACACTGCTGCTGTTGAGGAGAAAATAAATTTGTTGATATTATATTGGACAGCATATTGTATTAAATGAGTGGTATTGACAGTATTATTGAGATAGTATTTTATTGGATTTTCAACTGATTCTGAAACAACAATAGATGCTGCAAAATGCATGATTGCATCGTATTTTTCTGATTGGAATATTTTGTGAATAGCTATAGAATCGCTTAAATCAGCTTTATAAAAGTGAAATGCTCCTTTATTTGCAATATTTTTTAATGTATAGATTGTGTCATAACTTCCAGTGGATAAGTTATCTATAATAGTAATATTGTGATTAGTTGATTCTAATAATAGTTTTACGACATGGCTACCAATATAACCGGCACCTCCAGTAATTAAAATATTCATTTTAGCTTCTTTCCACGTCGAAATAATAAAAGGATTTTTCTTCTTACATATTTTAACAAAGAGATAATTAAAAAAGTTATGAATTGTATAAAAGTAATATTTTTATTTTTATAGAGATATTTATATCCTGAAATTTCTCCTAAGGTCATTTTCCATGAATCGGCAGACAGCCCTGCCGCACCGAAAGCAGGTTTGTGCAGTCGTACAAGCGGAGGCGAGATAAAAGCAGGTAGTGCTTTGGCTATAGCAAGTTTCATCCAAAGCGTATAATCTTCAGCGTAGCGCTGATACGATTCAAATCCTCCGACACTCCAGAAAAAATCTTTTTTGACAACAACACCGGGAGTAGAGAAACGATTACGCCAAAGAAGATCTTGGAGAGTATAAAAGCGTACAATCGGTTCACTCAAAATTTTACTCAACGGATCAAGAGTATATCCCGCCGCGATAAAATCAAGGTTATTGCTTGCAAGATATTGTCGTTGTATAGAGAGTTTTTCACGATGCCATTCATCATCCGAATCAAGAAAAGCTAAAAATTCTCCTTGTGCGGCTTGCGCGCCTTTATTACGGGCCCCCGCTGCTCCCTGATTGCCCCCTGTAATAATTTTCCATTCACAAGTACACTTTGCAAAAAAATCTTTTGTAATTTTGACGGTGTTGTCGGTACTACCATCATCAACAATAATTATTTCATAATCCGTTTCGGTTTGATTAAGTACAGATAAGAGTGCGCGTACAATGGTATGCTCTGAATTGTAGCAGGGGATGATGATTGAAAAATAAGGATATGTCATGAAAAAAGATTCTTATATTGCAAATAGTCATAATATCCCAAGATTTTTTTACTGAGTTCCTCTAGGCTATCATTAGCAACGATTTCGATTCTCTTAAGCAACTTTTTATCGCATTGGTATTTATTAATGCCGATATGGCTAGTGGAAATAAGTTCATAGGTACTATCTGCAATCTGCTTTGCCTGCGAATTATAGTCTCCGTACGGATAAGAAAAATTTCGGATTTCTTTGGAGATACAGTCTTCCAAGGATTTTTTTGATTCGATTATTTCATACTTTTGCTCTACCAGGGAAAGTTTTGAAAGAGGCCTGTGATCTACTCCATGGGTTCCGAGCGTACAGAGGCTAAGATTTGAAAGATTTTGTAGATCATTGTTATTTAAATAGTTGGGCTGATTTGTCAATCCTGTTGAAACATAAAGAGTAAAGGGCACGTTGTATTTTTCTAAAATTTCAGCGGCGATAAGGTTGTCTTTATATCCGTCATCAATGCTGATTGAGACCGTATTATCGGTTGATGTGTCAAAAGTAGAATCAGTGATCGGTACAATCGTAAATCTCTCTTTGATGTATTTGATATGTTCTTCAAATAGATTTGGTTGGATACTGATGCCGTACGTATCATGCGGTAGTTTTGTTCCAAAGGCATGATAGATTAAAACCCGGTTTCCGATAGGTTTGGCATAACGGTAAAAGCCCTGATAATATATTTCTCCTAGCATCTCTTTTAGGGTCTTTTTAAAATTCATAGATAGATCTTATTAATTAAAAAACTAATGAAATCTGAATTTGTAAGATCCCATGCGCCAAGTTTTTCAACATTCTTTGCTCTTAAACCATTTTTGAAACCAAATACCGTTGGATTTTCCAATGGATCAATTCCAGTCATATCATATTCTTCTATTTTCATCTCTTTGGCTTTTCGAAACAATTCAAAAAGTAGCATATAGGAAGTGTAATTTTGTCTACCAATCAAATCGGTAGCAGCCCAAAAATCAAGAGCTTTATTCCCGTGGTATAAAAATGCTCTAAGTCCTACAACTTGCCCATCAATCATAGATGTTGCTATGATGATATGATCAGATAGATTTTTTTTGATATTTTTTATTTCATTTATATCAGGTAATGGGACATCTTTGATCGTTCTAAATCTATCAAATAATGCAGATATAGTGTTTGCATCATATTCACTTAGTTTTTTAACTTGTATCTCTAAATTTTTATCTCTTCCTCGTTTAACATTTTTTCTAAAATTTGTTGAGCAAGAATTTAATAGCATATCCAAATTATTTGTTAGATCCACATAGGTTGTATAATCCGTTGATAATTTCTTACAAGATTTTTTCCAACCGGAACTATATAGCCCAATCGATTCATTGAAATCTAATATAGTAGTAAAACTGCTTTTTATAAAAACATATTTGATGTTAAAGTGCAATTGAAGGAATTTTATAAACTCATCTTTTCTAAAAGCAGTAACATTTCCTGCTATGCTACCTGTACACCATCCTAAAAATGTATTGAATTTAATTTTGTATGTGATTTGTAAATATGCGATATCTCCATTACTATTTGCCCTGATGGAGGCTACCATCCATCCCATCTCTTTTTTATATTCTCCCCATTCAAATATTTGATAGGGATTAGAATTTGAAAATTTTAGAATTTCTTGATTCCATTTTTCTTTATTGTTGATAAGTGTATACTCTACCATAAGAAAGGTACTACCTTTATTTTTTTATAAAACGCTGGACATGTTGATACTATATCATCCGGCAAATCTGGCCAAGGAAGAATAAAATACCCTTTTAAAAATAAGAATTTTTCAAATTGTCCGGATTTTCCATTGTCAATAAAGGCAAATTCATAAGGGGATACTCCTTTATACAGAGAGTAAATTGGTTTAATATCGAAATGTTTTGCCCACTCTTCTACAGTGCAATACATTAGCACCCGTTTTTTGATTTCTTCATCACTATCAATAGGTAACTCTCCCTCTTTAAGTAGTGGTGTCAAATAAGGGTTTGCCGGCAATTCCTGCTCGCTCATTGGATCGGGAAGAGGTAAACCGGAACCGGTTTTAATGAAGCGAAGTACTCTTCTTATTAAAACAATAGCAATACCGATTGATGGATGAAATATCTTTTCTTTTAGACGTTGCTTGGAAAGATAGCGTTCATCTTCGAGCGTCTTTAGAATAAGTGCTGAAGTATAAGAGCTATTTTTTAATGATTTGCTATTGACTAGAAGTGCTGCACCGTTTGGTAAAAAAATAGTTTTTCGTATGCTGAGAAGTCCCACGTCTCCTTGTGTACCAAGAAAATTTCCCTTTCTATCTTTACTAAAAAGTCCATGTGCGTTATCTTCAATAATTAAAGCATTATGTTTCTCTTTATAGTTTAAAAATGGTGACATAGGCTGTTCAAAACCAAAATAATTTACCATTAAGATAGCATCACATTGAATATCTTCAAGCTGTGGTTCGAGCTTTTGATTAACTTCATAAAAAAAATATTTTATCTTTAATGTATTGATGGGAGAAAGCATATCCCTGCAAATGAAAGAGGGGAGGTAGATACTTTTTATTGCATGCTGCTTCAAAGCTTCTAAAAAAGCGTATCTGGCGTATGAAAATAATATAATATTAGAGTGTGGATACAGCTGTTTTAAATTGACGGAGCTACCGGATTCTTGGTGGAAGGGGGAGGGTTTCATCGTGCTATCCTCAATAATGAGAGGACGTAGGAAAGCCATTTTTTAAGTTTCCATGGATGACTCTTTATGGAAGACAAAAGAAGTGGAATGGCTTTGTCAAATTGTCCATCAAGCTGATAGGTACGTCCTTGGTAATAGTCAATACGGGCAAAATGGATGCGCTTGAGCGTATTTTTATCTTTTTGTAATAATGGTAGTTTCTCAATATGATCATTAATCAGCTGCTTTAGATTTTTATGGGTTAGCTCAATATTTCCCGACATATTTGAACTGTTGATTGAGAAAACCCCTAGAGACTTCTTAATCGAAAAGATGGGCCCTTTCTGGGCAATTCTCATCCAAAGATCGTAATCTTCGACAATAAAATAATCCTTTTTTGGGTTAAAGCCACCGAGCTCTTTCAGGATAATAGTCTGGACTGTCATCGCTGATGTTGAGAAAAGGTTTCCTTCAAAGAGAAGTTTCTCATATAAATTATTTTCTTCTTTGCTGCCATGACAGAGGGTGCTATTGGGATGATTATTAACGTATTTCTCTTCCCAGTTACTAATTGCAACATAGCTACCTGCCGTATTTTCCTTGATAGCTTTATAGACTTCTTCCAGCTTAGTGGGGAACCACCAGTCGTCCGAATCCAGAAAGGCAACCCATACTCCTTCGGCGTTTTGTATACCGGTATTGCGGCTTCCTGCAGGAGAACCGCTGTTTTCTTGCCAGAAATAGCGGATACGCTTGTCTATATTTGAATATGTTTCTACAAGCTGTCGTGTATTATCTGTTGAGCCGTTATCAACTATGATAAGTTCAAAATCTGAAAAGGTTTGTTGTAAGACAGAATCAATTGCTTTTGGCAATATATTTTCTCGATTATAAGAAGGGATAATGACAGAAAAAAACATTTAATTTTCCAATAAATCGAATATTTTATTAATTTCAAAAAGAAATTTATTTTTAGCAGTATACGGTAAAAAGCTTTTTAACTTACGGTTGTCAACACTAAGCTCCGGGTAGATAGAAAGGTCGGTATCATTAGTGACAATTTCAATGGTTTTACCATATCGTTGTAGGTAAGCTTCTTGAACCATCTGTGCCAACTCTATGACCTTATAATGTTGCGCTGATGAGAGGTTGTAGATGTCATTTGGTAAAACACTCAAAGAGTCTAATGTGATTGCGCATACGTCGCCCATCCAAATAAAATCTCTTTTAGCGTTTCCATTGGTTTGCAAGATAATTTTTTGATTCAAAAATGCTGAACGTACCAAATCATTGAGAACTAAATACCATTTATCACTCTCTTTGATTAAGGGACAACCATAGCTATTTGTTAACCGAAAAATAGTGTATTGTAGTTGATGTGTTGCGTGGAATTGTTTAACATAATACTCTGCAAACAGATGGGTAGATGCATAGTCATTTTTCGGATAGGGGTGAGTATCTTCGGAAATAATCCCTTCTTGTAAACCATATACATGAAAAGTACTAAAATAGATAAATTTCTTTAATTGTTTAATATTCAACGCTTCCAACAAATTTCTGGTCCCAAGCGTATTGACAAGTAACGCTTTCTGAGGATAGTTGTCTAGAAAGTATTCGTTTAAACTTGCTGTATGGATACAATAGTCAATATCTTTTGGAATGATTTGTTTCAAGGTATCAAGATCAGATATATCCGCTTCTATGAGAGTATACGGGATATCTTTCAAGACATGTTTCGCTTTTTGTGAAAGAACCAATACCTCATAGCCGCTTTTAGCAAACGCATGGGTTAACCAGCTCCCTAAATTACCTAGCCCACCGGTAATAAGTATTTTACCACGCATACGGAATCTCATCTAATGCAAGATGTAGAACTTCGCTTGGATCATGTTCAATGCTAGCAAGATTAAGCAACATATTTGTCTCTTGAATTCCTTTAAAAGCAACCCATAAATTTGGAGATACGGTGAGTCTTTGATAATTAGTTTGAGAAAGTTTGGTTGAAAAAAAATCTGTGCCGTCATAAATGACGAATTCTATTTCACCGACTGGAACTACTAAATTCAGGGTCATTCGTGTATGTTTTTTCCAACTTTTTATATCACCTTTGTGTATGGTAGAGAAATAGGCTTCATTAAATCCATTGAATCCTGCATCACTTTTTTTCATAGCATGATATATGTCACCTTTTGGGTGAAAAATTTGTTTTAGCGGGGTGAGGAGCACACCTTTCACCGCTTCGTCCAAGAGAGTTTTTTTTCTGTGGCGATGGTTTCATACTCACTTATTTGCTGAACCGTTTTCTCATAGATATCTATATCGGTTTTGTAAAAAGCATAATACCACTCACTGACAAAGCGGATGGTCTCTTTATATTCAAGATTAGCTTGCCATTTGAGATAAAAGAGAGATTTGTCACAATTAAGTTTTAGTAATCCTGCTTCATGAAAAGGGATATTATCGGTAACAGTAAAAGCATTATTTATAGTATCAAAACTCCAATAGTTACTTAGGTCTTCTAGAAGTTGTTTGACGGTATGGTTTTGTTCCGCTTTCGGACCAAAATTGAAAGCTTCTCCATGCAAAGTAGTGTCGGAATAGAGAATTTGCCCTAGCTGTAAATATCCGCTTAGCGGTTCTAGCACATGTTGCCACGGACGGGTTGCATCGGGGCTTCGGATCTCTACTTTTTCTCCTTTGCTCCACGCCACCATACAATCAACTACAATTCTATCTTTGGCCCAATCTCCGCCGCCGATTACATTTCCCGCTCTGCCGATAGCGAGTTTGACATTGCAAAGAGGTGATTTGAAAAATGAGTGGTAATACGATTTGATGATAAGCTCGGCAGCCCCTTTACTACCGCTGTAAATATCTTTCCCCCCCATCTTGTCGTCTTCTTTATATCCCCATACCTGCTCCACATTATCATACGCTTTGTCGCTTGTGATGATGACTGCCGTACAAGGATGATTTGAACGCTTCAAAGCCTCTAGGATATTAGTTGTCCCCATTACATTGGACGAGATCGTTTCGATTGGGTCACTGTACGAAACGGATACAATCGGCTGTGCAGCAAGATGAAATAAAAATTCAGGCTTTTCGTGAACGATGATGGTTGTCATCCGATTTAGGTCTCGAATATCCTCTTGATAATGTTTGATTTTTTGTTCGAGTCCTAGTTCTTCAAACATAGAGGGGGAGGTGGGAATATCTTTGGAAATCCCTATGACATCCGCTCCAAGTTTTAAAAGCCATGTTGTAAGCCAACTTCCTTTAAATCCCGTATGCCCGGTAACTAAGACTTTTTTATTTTTATAAATATTATTAAACATCAGTGTCCCGTCTTTTCAAAGAATAATAGCGGTTTTCAGAAATAAATAAATAGTATCTTATAGCTTGCACTTTAAATCTACTTTTTTATTTGGATTGAATTTAGTCATTAACAACATTACTTTCATGGTATGTATTTCCTATTAAGTTTGTTAATAATATATTGTTGAAGGTCTTATCGTCCCAAGTTTTAAAAAAGTATTCTATATCAATTTTTTCGTTATCTATATTCTGCTCTATTGCTACTTTTAGTATATCTATAAAATTATTATATTTTGCAAAATATATGCCATTCTTAATTTTTTCGGTGAGATTTAAATCATAATTTGTACTTGTTGAATATCTTATCGTAATTTTATTTTCAATATAAGCCTCAAGCCCTACGGTAGTGCTAATAAATACAATTGTGTCACACGTGTCAAATATCTCTTCCAGTGTTTCATTTTTAACAAAAAAATGATTGAACCGTATTTCATTCTCTAATGTTAAATATGCTTTGTACATTTGCGAAGAATAAGGCTCAGGCGGTGGTTTTAAATAAAATGTATATGCATTTATTTGATCATATTTGGTGTTCAAGAGTTTTACAATATCAAATAGTTCGTAAGTGCTGCTAAATGTAATAGCTATGTTGTATATTTTACGGGCGTCTCTAGCTTTATATTTATCATAAGTATAAACATGTCTTTTTGTCCCTATTGTTATTAAGTTTGCTTCATCATTCATTTCTCGAATAACTTCAGTGCCATAAGTAGCATTTGACAAAATATATGAAGGTAAAAAAGCTTTGAACAAACCTTTATTGTATAAATAATACATGTCATTGCATAATAATGAGTGTTGAATAGCAATGGATTTGACACTATGCTTTTCACATATTACATTAATACTTTTTTCCCAAGGTTGATTTTCATAAGGATAAATAACTATTTTAGGACGGGTATTCAAAAGTAGTCTTTCAAATAAAAGATGAAAGCTATATCGTATAAAAAATTGGTTAGATTCTAAAAATATATCAATATATTGTTTGTAAAAAGAGTTGAATTCAATATTATCCACTCTTAGTTCGATATCATCTAAATTTTTTGGTGTATTATATTTTACAAAAAGTATTTTCAAAATATCGGACAATTGAAAATAATGAATAAGCGGAACTAAATAATCTTTTCTCTCAAATAATTCTTTTTCAAAATTATTTGGTTCAAGAGGAGAAAAGCGAAAAATATTAATATTCATTTTTTTTATATCATCATATAAATTACCTAAGAAGCCATCTTTCCACCCACAGTTAGAAGTGAAGTTTCGTTCCAAAGGAAAGGAGTAGAGTAAAACTTCTGCAGAGGTGTAATCTGTTTTATGACGAGAATATCTAATTTTTGACGAGAATAACTTGAATACATAGAAGAGCGGTCTAAAGAAATTTTTTAGTTTATTTTTTGGAGTAACGATAAAATATTCTGCTGTTATCGTACTTTTGATAAATCGAAGTAGTTCTTCGCTTTCAATAAATACAGATATATCATCGTTTTCATTTTTAATATACTCAGATAATATAAAATAATAAATTATATGTATAAATGGATCTTTTACAAAATATGAACGCCAACTTAAATCTGAAAATATATATGAGATATTGTCTTTATAATGATAATTAAGTGTTTCTATATTAGTAAGGTAATCTTTTTCTAATTTTTTTTTATAAAAAAAGACCTTTTCCGAGATATCTATAGTATCTAAATTGATAGAAACTGTAGATAAGTTTAATATAGGCCTGTTTAGTTTTTTGAGATAAGATAAGCTATTTGTTATCGTGATCATGTTGTTTTTTATATAGAGTTAATCCATAGTGGTGCAATTGATTATAGCTTGGATCATAATATGAAGAGACTAACTGATAATTTTTTTGATTTCTAAGCATATACTCAATAAATCCGTTAAAACCATCAATAATATTTTTCCCATGCTTTTGTTTTATGAAAAAAGATGTTGAAAATATTAAATAGCCATCTTTATTTATCATTTTATTCAAGTTGTTAAAAACAATTTCTAGATCTTCTAATAAGTACCATAAAACTTCGTTAAAGATTACGACATCATATGTTTTCTGTAAGCCAACCTGTTCATTACATATATTTCCTACAAAAAAATCAATATTTTTGTGAAGAGTATTCGCTTTCTTTATAGCGGTTTCACTGATGTCCATTCCATCGATAGAACAGCCATACTTTTCGTATATTAACTTTGTAACATAACCTTGTCCACAACCTATTTCAAGAATATTTTTACTTTCCAGATCAAGTTCTTGCATAGATTCAACTAATTTTTGTCTGGAAAAAGAGTAATAATCTTTTAGTCTTTTGTCGGATCCCGATTGACCCCAAGGCTCATCTACTTCTTGGTAATATTTTTCAAAATCACCAACAAAAACTAGATTGCCATTCTCATCTTCTTTAAATATATAGTTCTGAGAAGCAATTTCTTGAGTATTTTGTGACATATTTTCTCCAATATAAAATTATTGTTTAAATAGTAGCATATATCGTACAAGGTAAACCATCACATTTATCTATAAAAAGTGGTGATACAAGAATAGAATCTATAGCAGTACTTTCGTCTATACGAGTCAAATCCATATCTTCTATGATTAAGATAGGTTTGTCTGGATTTAAAAAAGCTTTATGCGCTTCTTTCCCTATAGCTCTTTCCAAATAACTTGTAATAGAGATCAAATCAAATCCGAATACTCTTATTGATGGAAACTTTTTCTTCAAATAGCTATAAAGATTTGGAGAAAACCCGTATCCTTTTTTCCAATAGACATCCTGATCTCGTAGAGTACACATACCTGTTTTTACGATGAGTAGTTCATACCCTATATCATCAATTTGGTCTAGTAGATTGGTTAATTCTTTCTCAATAATCGTAAGTGAAGGAGTTATTTCAACAAATAAAACCTTTTTAAAAAACCAAAAATCAAGAGGGTAGTCTATAATTGTCTGTCCTGAGTTATAAAAATGGTAGGGCAAATCAATATGTGTACCGATATGTACCGTACTGTTAAGTAAAGTTTCATTAACAGAGTCTCCATTTTCTATGGCTGCAAGTTTCGATATATTTGGTCGCTTACCGCCATAAAGAGGGGTAGTGTCAGTGATACAATACGAGAGCAACAGCCTTTTCATTACTTTATTAACAACTCATGTAACATGGCTAAAGATCTTTGGAATTCTTCTTCTGTAAAGTTATTAACTTTTATAATAGTGAATTTATCATGCGGAAGTACTAAAGATAAATCCTTACCTTCTCTCTTTTTGTCGCTTTGCATTGCGCCGAGCAATTCATTAGGGGCTAAATATTGTTCAAAAACACTAACTGGGATATTTGGTAAAAATAATCTTTGATTTAAATCGTGATAAAGTTCAATACTGAGATTTCCTCTTAGAACAGAAGCTATGTTGGCGAATATCATACCGATTGTGACAGCTATTCCATGCGGTATTTCATATTTGGATACAGTTTCTAAAGCATGTCCGAAACAATGTCCATAATTTAGTAGGTTCCTTTTTCCTGTATCAAATTCATCTGCACTCATATAGGCAATTTTTACGTTTAATGTATCAAACATTGCAGGTAAAATTGACGATTTGTCATTTTTTATACTTTCAATCATATTAATAATATGGTCAAAATCTTTTGGAAACTCTTCTTTTAAAAGCTGAAATTTAATGATTTCACCAATACCGCTGTAAAAGTCTTTTTCTGTAAGTGTTGTTAAAAAATCAGTATTTATATATACCTCATTAGGGGGATAAAACGTCCCCATTAAATTCTTATACGAATTATAGTTGATAGATGTTTTACTACCGATGCAGCTATCGGTTTGAGATAGAAATGTTGTGGGAATTAATATCCATTTCACACCTCTGTATAATGTGGATGCTACAAATCCAGTCACATCTTGGGTGATTCCACCGCCAATTGTTATAATTGTAATATTCCGTTTTGCTGATTTTAGTAGTAAAAAATCATAAATCTTTGAAATTTCTTGAAAAGTCTTGTTTTCTTCTATTGCATCGAAAAGAAAAATATCATTTTTATCGAATAAATCTAATAATTCAGAGTATAAATTATAAACATTTTTATCAATAACAATAACTTTATTTTCTATCGCATTCAATTTAGCCAAAAAATCAAAATTATTTTCGAAGTAAACCGCATAATTATGAATTTTTGAGCTAATATTTAATATCTTTATGCTCTTATTCATGATTGACCTTGATTATAAAATTTGGATTCATCATATATTTGTTCTATCGTTCGCATTACTACTAATGCATCATTACTGCTACCATGTGTTATATCTTTTTTATTATTGATAGCATCGACAAACTCATCAAGTTCAAATGCCCAGGAATTATCAGTATCAAAAAATATTTTTTCTTCTCTAGGTTTACCAAAAGCAAATGTTTCGTCTTCAAACTGTCGTTTTGTAATAATTAAAGTTTCATCACCATAACTTCGGGTTGAGGATAAAATTCCATCTAAAATTATTGACCCCTCTTCAAAATTCATTTCAAGCATAAACTTATGTTTCCATTGTGTTGCAGAAGAGTGTAGCATAGCCGTAACATTGTTTTCAGTTCGCATTAAAGCGAAAGCATTATCTTCTACAGGGATATTCCAGTACTTTGTTTGTACCATACTTTTTATTTCTACAAATTGTCCCGCAAAAAGAATCATTAGATCAAGCATATGAATTCCTTGATCTAATAATATTCCTCCCCCAGAGTCTTCTTTATTATTTCGCCAGTTGGATTCAAATTTATTCCCTCCAGCTTTTCCGTATACCCCTCTTAACCAAAGCAATTTTCCAAAAAATTTTTTGTCAATTAATTTTTTTGCTTCCATAATAGAGTGGTGATACCGATGGTTAAAACCATATTTAAGAACTAGCCCACTTTTTTTTTCAACATTAATGACTTCTTCTAGCTCTTGAGAACTTCTAGCCGGCGGTTTTTCACAAAATACATGTTTACCAGCATTAAGTGCCATAATGGTATATTCAGGAGCATATTTATTGTAAGTGCAAATAAATACGGCATCGATATCTAAACTTAAAATTTCTTCTACACTTTTACATTTTACAACATCTTTTGCAGTGCAATTATCAAGTTGTTCAGGATAATTGTCATATATACCTACCAGTTGAGTCATAGAATTTGCATTTACTGCTTTAGCTCGAATTTGCCCTATTTTCCCAAATCCAATTACTGCTACCCTTATCATGCTAGTTTTTACCATTGCTGATATAATAAGAATATATTAAATGGTCAAAAATCATGTGTAGGTCTTCAACTAAACCATACTCACCATTTGGAGTATTAATATGAAAAGATATATCAGATAATTCTTTGAGTGCTCCACCAGTAAAACCTGTTAAACCTATGACCGTACTGCCAATTTTATTTGCGTATTCTACTGCTTTGATAATGTTTAAGGAGTTTCCGCTACACGATATCGCTAATAAAATATCATCTTTAGTAATCTGATCTTCAATCTGGGCCAAAAATATATTATCATAGCCAATGTCATTTGATATCGCAGTAGTTACAGCAACATTATCTGCAAGACTTTGAATTCTAAAATTTCTAAGCCCTCTTCTTTTTAACCCGATACCCAAATCATTTTGCATATGAGTAGCTGTGGCTGCACTACCGCCATTACCTAATATATAGATAGTTCCCCCGCTCTTGATTGAATTTTCAAAGACTTTATAGATATTTTCTATCGCTTCCATATCTATCTCTTCTAAAAGATTAATAAGTCTTTTTGTGTAATCAAGTCCAAATTTTTTAATATCCAAAGCTTATTCCTCCAATTTAGCAAAAAGTAATAGATATGAACTTAGTAAATTTTTTTGTATGAAATGCTGGAAATCTACTAATGCATCATTATTAGAGTTTTGTTTCATATATGTAATGAATTTTGGAATATTCTTACTGGTAGAATTGATTATAAACTCTACATCCATCGAACCCGGTGTGCTTAAGTCTTTAATTGCGAATCCTTTGAGCATATATTTTTTTAAGCCATCAATGGATAGTAGATTAATATGTTCAACGGGAGATATATTGCTATCCTCCCAAAGAGTCAAAATATCAATGCCATCGGAAACTCTAGTGGTAAGATATATATATCCGCCTTGATGTAAAGATTTTTTAATGGAGCTCATCAGCTTGCTGGGTGAAAAACTTTTTTCTATACTATTATTAATTATTATTACGTCATAAATTGAGGTTTTATTAAATTCTTCCAATAAAATGTTAGGATATTTTGACATTTCTTTAGAATATAATTCTTTTTTACTCCCAATGTAGCCAACTTTTATTTTTTCATTTTTTAAATCAAATATTCTATTTAAAAACAGATCAAAGTTATATAAGATACTTTCATCGCTTTTTTCAAGAATTTTTTCAATGGATTTATTGTTTGAGAGTAAGATATTAAGCTCTTGGGTAATAGCGTTTAAAATTTCTTCATTTAATGAATTTTGAATGTATAGAGTATGGCACTTTGTGCATTCTACATAATGGAAAGATAATTTTTTAAATGCATAATTATAGTTATCAGATGAACAACACGGACATTCAGTTCTCATACTTTTTGGATGGTCAGAATATTTACTCTCAATTTCATGCACAATATTATCTATTTGTCGAGATTCGGCAGAATTCAAAATTTCTTTATCGATAATGGATCTCATATTTCCCCCTTCAATTCAAAAAAATCTTTTAGACCATCAATTGCGCTCATACCCATGGAAAAA
Source organism: Sulfuricurvum sp. (assembly GCA_024635855.1). The sequence goes on along the minus strand of JAGXHZ010000046.1, from coordinate 48,846 downwards.
ACAGCTTCTTTTGAATTGCCACCGATGTGGGGGGTCGCTACTAAATTATTTAGGGACAAAAATTCAAGGTCTTCCGGCGGCTCTTCTTCAAAAACATCAATAGCACAGCCGCCAATTATATTATTTTTAAGGGCTTCTTTCAAGTCGCTTTGTTTAATAATTTTACCTCTTGCGGTATTTATAATGAAAGACGTTTTTTTCATCAAAGATAAAGTGCTTGCATTAATTAGATATTCTGTTTCTTTTGTTAGAGGGGTATGCAGTGTTATTATGTCAGCTTGTTTGAAAATCTCATCTTTTGTTGCTTCTATAAGAAAATTTTCTTTATTAAATTCAGTATGATCTACAATGTCATTAACAAGTATTTTGCAATTAAAGGGTTTTAGTAATCTAACCACTTCCTTGCCAATATGGCCTAATCCGATAATACCTATTGTTTTTTCACTTAGTTGGGTCCCTCCATTTTTATTCCAGCGTCCTTGACTAAGTTGTTTGGATGTCATAAATAAATTTCTATTGAGTCCTATCATGAACCCGAGTGTCATTTCCGCAACGGATGTTTTGTTTACACCCCCTACCCATTGGACTGCTACATTGTTGTTTTTGCAATCAATCTGATTAATATTATCGAGTCCTACACCAAATTTGGCAATTACTTTGAGGTTCTTACAAGCTGTTAAAATTGAATCATCTATAGTATCTAACCCTATAATCGCACCATCGCAATCCGATAAATAATCAATCAGTTCTCTAGATGAAAATCTTTTTTCATCATCATTAAATTCACTCAATGGAAAAAATTTCAACAATTCGGTCCGTAACTTATCGTTTTGAGAAAAAGCTATTGAAGTTACTTTTATCTTCATTTCCCTTCCAGTTTATCCAAATTGTTTTCTTTTAGCCACCATTCAAGAACAGCAACTTGCCACGGGAAATCTATATCACATCCGCCAGCCATTTGCTCTATAAAGCCTATATTGTTGCCCATCCACTGAAATGGTGGAAGATTTTCTTCAATGGTTTGAAATACTGATGTCCGAACAATACACATTCCTTGGTCTGAAAAGTAAGTTTTATCATGAGATTTTCTATCACATGTCACTGCTTCATTAAACTTTTCAAATGGAATATAAGGTTTTAACAAATTTCCCTCTGCTTTTCTAGCTCTTTCTGGAGAGAACATGTCGTAATTTCCAACGGTTATTACAGAGTCAAGATTATGGTCTGAATCTAACATTTGAATACCTTGTTCAATGACTTCCGTACTGATGTTTGGTGTATTACATAACGTTATAACTAAGTATTTTAAATTACTATTTTCCTGTTTTATATGTTCATAGGCATGAATAATAGCATCTTGTAATAATGCAGTATCAGAGCATAAATAATCTGGTCTTTTTATAATATGTGAACCATATTTTTGTGCAATTTCGATAATTTTATCTGAGTCACTTGATACATACATCTTATCTATAACTTTTGAGTTATAGCAAGCTATCAGCGGGTATTCCATTACAGCTTTACCAAACATTTCGGTAATATTTTTATTCGGGAAGCCTTTACTCCCAGCTCTTCCAAAAATAACTGATGCTATCATTATTTTACCTCGTTAAATGTATGTAGTATACGTAATATTGATGATATCTCATTTCTTATAACAATTTGATAAATTTTTACTCTATTAGGTTTAAAAAGTCTACAAAACCTTGTTGGTTAAATTCATATTCAAAAGGGACAATATTCGGAGTATGTTTCATTTCTAAATTTAAATCATGAGTATAACTTTTGGATATGTAATTATTTTTAGAGATAATCAATGGATCATCAATTAACAAATTTGGCTGAAAAGAAATGACATGCTTACCTAAAATATATGCTTCAATTAACATAATAGATGTCATACCGACAATAGTATTTGCTATTGATATCATTTCGAGAGAAGTATATTCGTTTTTAACTATTTTCAAATCAAGTTCGCTGTATCGTTTGAATATATCGTTGAATTTTTTGGCGTCGTCTTTGGGGTGTAGCTTAATAACTATAGAGATATTTTTTCGATTCATCATGTGCTGCAAAAATAAATCTAAAACAATGTATTGATCATAGCCCCTTGAGTTAGAAAAGTTTTCTTTTATTGCTTCTGATATGAAAAGAAATACCTCTTTTGTATCTTCAATCTTCATGTTTGCTAATATACGATTTTTGTCTATATTGGCTAGGGTGAATTTTATTGATGATAAATATGGATGCCCAAAAGCTAAGAGCGATTTTTTATGAAAACCTAAAGGGAGCATTTCATTTATAGCGATTTGGTTGATTGCATTGATAAAATCAGGTTGATATATTAGTTTTTGATCTTCCTTGATTCCACTAAACCGGATAGCATAATTTTGCCATTGATCTAAAAAAGCAATGCTTTTAATCCCGATTCTCTTTGCATTTTCCCATAGGTATTTTTCTGACATGTCTTTATCGGGAAGGCTTGTCGCTGATGTAATGAGGATATCAGGCGAATACGTTTCAAAAAGAGTTACGTCATTTTTCTCTACAGGATCAATTAGATCATAATTTATTTTTTTTGTAGTAAATCTTTCAACAGCATAGCCATATCCGACTACATTTACAGCAAATAAAGGGTTGTCTCTAAGTAATTCGATGACGGGTATTAGAACTTCAGCTCCACCCGGTTCACAGGTGAAGAAAAGAACTTTTTTCATATTTTTTCCAAAATAGCAATCAGATAATTTCCGCCGTCTTTTAAATCGGCATCAATGCTTTTTTGAATTTCATCTTCATATTTTATGCTTTGAGTATAATTTTCAAGATGGGTATTTCGTTTATGAATAAATTTTTCCGGATCATTATAAAATTCAATAATATCATTTGTATAAATATCAAGCCATTCAGTTCTGGAAAAACTTACTTTAAAGCCGGACAATTCGGCCGATTTTTTTAGAGATTCGAGGTTAAAGACATTCTGCGTCGTATATCCATACAGATGATTCGTTTTTCCTTGAAAGAGTTGCATTGCATAAGAGTTTGAGTTAGGGGTATTGATATAGAGGATTCCATCATCTTTAAGTATCTTATGTATATCTTTGAGAAGTGATACGGGATCGGGTACTCCATAAAGTATTTGATGCATGGATACAATATCATATTCTTTTTTTAGATCCAAATTATTCAAATAGTCGGTATGAACTTTAAAATATTTTTTTGCATAGGCTGATGTATTGGGATTTACTTCAATTCCTTCAACATCATAAAAATATTTTGACTTATGCAGAAAGTCCCCTACGGAACATCCTATATCCAGTAATTTGCCATTTTGTTTAAAATAATAGATATCTTTGAGCTTGTTATCTGTTTGAGGGTTTGGCTTGCTATCTAAAACAGTATCAAATTTTTTATATTTTTTCATGATTTCGAAGTATTTCATAAGTAATTCATCTCCGCCTGAGAAACCCTCTTTTACGGATGTTTCATCAACAGTTGGATTCATGAATACCAAGCTGCAATTTTCGCATTTTGAGTAATTCAAGAAACCGTTATTCGCAAAAAAAGTATGTTTGGTTGAATTGCAGACCGGGCAATCCCTGTTAAGCAATTTTTGGCTGGATAAAAATTGTGTATGCCTTATATTTGCTTCTATCCATTCTCTTACTTCGCGGTTGTACATTTCATTATGATTTAAACTCATTTTATCGTTGCAGCTTTCTCAAATGCTTTGATGATGTCATCCATATCTTCCTTCGTGTGTGGAGGTTGATGGTAAGCCGTCACAATAAACTCTTTCTCATGGAATCTTTCTATTACTGGATTTGAAACTGTTTTATAATTTTGTCTTTCATCTTCAGGTACTAACGAGTATGGGTATCCGTTTTTAAACTCGTTTTGCTGGGCAAAAATCGGATCTTTATAGAGGGGTTTTATGTATCCTCCCGCCAGTTTGTGCAAGGGTATGCCTAATGCATTGATGTTTTCAATGTATCTTGCACGGCTTAAACCGGCAATGTCTTCATGAAACTTCAAAGGGTATAAATAATAAACATGTTCACTGACATCTCTGACTTTTGGAGTAGTTATAAACTCCAGCTTCGATAGATGTTCACTAAGGTAATTTGCTAATTCAATTCTTTGCTCAAGCAGAATAGGTAATTTTTTCAGTTGTTCAATCGCGATGGCTGCTTCCATCTCGGGCAATCGAAAATTTCCGCCAAGCATATTAGTCAAATCTACTTTTTTTTCCATACCAGGGATAACGGCTTCTGCATGGTTTCTGATAAGCTGTAGCCTTAGAGCTAACTCGTCATCATTGGTAACGGCGATACCACCTTCGCCGCAATGTATGATTTTATGCTGATTGAGACTATATACACCAATGTCTCCGTATGTTCCGGCATACCCATCTAGGTATTTTGACCCTGGAACGTGAGAAGCATCGTTGAGGACTTTAAGATTATATTTTTTGGCTATTTTATTGATTTCCACCATGTCTGATGACTGTCCGAAAAGGTCAACCGGCAAAATTGCTTTTGTTCTTGAAGTAATCTTTTCTTCTATTTTATTAGGGTCCATGCAGTAGTAATCTTCTTCTAAGTCTACAAATACCGGTATCGCATCATAAAATAGTGGAGCAGTAGCAGAGATACACATACTGTACCCTATGACTAAAACCTCATCACCCGGTAAAATTTTTAGTGCCCCCAATGAAGCGATGAGTGCGGATGTCGCACTATTAAAACTGACTGCATATTTTACTTTATGATACTCTGCCCACATTGCCTCAAGTTTTTGTACATTTTTTCCGCCAAAAAATTTTGTATCATATTTGGCACCGATAAAATCGGATAACATACCGCTTCTCACAACAGCTTCAACAGCTCTTACCTCTTCTTCTCCGATTGGGTTATAGAGTTCAAAGGGTTTTGTTCTTATTTTTTCCATAATGTTTCCTGTAAAACAATTTTTTGTTGACTGCTAAATGATTCCATTATTTTATCCAATAGTAAATAATTATTATATGATTGAGTAACGGTATTGACGGTATGAGGCTTATTTTTCCCCGTTATATCAAAAATATATTCGATGCTTCTTAGCATGGTATCGGGATAATCGGTCGCTTTAGCAGTCGGTTCTTTTGTCAATACTTTGACTCCGCTATAGACATAATCGCTTAGATCGTAAGTAAGCATTGTATTCCCGTTGTCTGTGAATAGGATGCGGCCATTTTTTGTTAGTACATCAATGTCAAAAAGGTGATAATTGTATCTTTCTCCCTCATCAATAGTTTTGATTGTAATATTGAAATCATTATAAAAAAGGATGAACTCATACGTATAATCTTCTATTTCTTGATTATATATCCGGTTATATGCATAAACGTTTGTCGGATGCCCGAAGAGCATGGCAAGAGTATCTACCATAGTGATTCCGATATGTTTGAGCCCTTTAATATAGTAGCAGTTGGCCGTTAGTATTTTATTGTTGGATGGGTTGATGAAGCGATATGAGTTATCAAAATGTCGCTGAAAATTTACAATGATATTGATATCAGTTTTTTGTGACAATTGATAAATCTCATCTATTTCATCAAATGTTAACCCCAAGGGTTTTTCAACAAAAACAGTTTTACAAGATTGATTAAGAAGAATATTTTTAAGTGTTTGAAAATGAAATCTATCGGGAGAACAAATGCTGATAATATCCTGAGTTCCTCTTATGATTTCATCTTCATTTAAAGCGATATTGGCAACATCCCAATAAGCTTTGAACTCGGTTGCCCTGTGAAGATCGACATCAAAAATACTCTTTAAAACAAACTTTCCACTTTGTTTGTATGCTCCGGCATGGGAAAATATCCCTTCGTTACCGGAAATTTTTTTTTCATCAAACCCACCTGCAATATTTCCAGCACCGATAATGGAGACGGTCAATTTATTTTGCATTAGCTTTTTTTATGAATGGAGCAGAATGTTGGATTAATTTCGATACCCCTTCAAACAAATCCGGATTTTGAGTATATAAATTGATAATATCGGTTGTTTTGAAGTCTATCCGATTAAAATGATTGTATATTGCTAAGGCTAATTCTAGATCTTCCGGGTAATCAATTGTTAATCTTAAAGAAGGGTACCGTTTATCTGCGGGCGCCGTAATGTTTTGTATACTATATTGATCCGGATGTTCCCAAATATATCTTACAACGTCTTCTCGGTCTTTTATTGTCAAATCAGTATTTTGGCTTAAAAGAGCTAACTTTTCAACCTTTACTATGTGTCCATATATGCCAAGTGGATAAGTTAATTCAAGATCATTACACACGTAATCATAGTTGCCGTTTTGGTAGATAGTGATTAATTCATCGATAAGATCAGAATCTAAATAGGCACTGTCCGCACCCATTTGAGCAATTGCATCCGCACCGAATTTGATAGCACCATTGGTAACTCTTTCTAGTACATCATTTTCACTGCCTCTGTAGTAGGATACATTATTGTTTTCACACCATAGCGCTATCTTGTCATCTTGTTTTTCAACGGTAGTACAGACGACAACGTCATCTATATGTTTACATAATTTAAATCGGCTTACTACGAGTTCTAAAAGAGAAAAATCTTTATAGACCTTCATTAAAGTCTTTTCAGGAAGTCTTGATGAACCCATTCTGGCTTCAATAGTACCGATAATTTTCATCCTTAACCTACTTTTTTAGAATAAACATATGAAATGCATGTTCTTCATCTTGAGTTAATTTGTTATCCATATTCGCGATAGGCTTTAGCATCATATTGAATGTTTGAATCCACTCTTTTTTAATACTCTTCAATTTGTCCTGATTATCAATGGATCGAACCATTTCCAAGAGCAAAGGGAAAATCGGTCTTAATCCGATATGCCAAATTTGCATCACCGTTTTTGATAAATGCATTTTGTGCTCTTTGATGGTTAATCCAGATTCTTCAATTAAGTTTTTCCACTCATCAAAACTTTTGGCAGATTTTATCTCGGATAAATTTCCTCTATCTAAGAATTTCAAGAATTCAAAATCTTTATCTCCTGTTTTTAAAAAGAGTTCATTATAAAATGAAAAATCCGGATAGGTTGAATTGGGTAAGAATAAACAACATTCCCCACCCTTGTTTAAAATTCTATAGATTTCTTTCAAGGTTTCTTCGGGTTTGTCTAACCAATATACAATATTGGAATATATTGTATTAAACTCATTATCTTTAAACGGCAATTTTTGGTTGGCATCGTGTTGTATAAAATTATTATATAAATTTAATGTTTTTGCTTTATCCAGCAAAGCTTGTTTATGGTCTAAAATATAATCTATTCTATAATTTGGTTCTTTGGTTATAAGTGGTTTTAAAGAATCATCATAATGGTTCCATACATCTTCACCATCAAAATAGTTGTTCATCTCTTTCATAGACTGAAATGCATCAAACAAAAGGTCAAATTCTCCGCCTGCACGCATGAAAGAGAGTAACCCATCCCCTCCTCCTATATCTAAAGAGGGGCTTTTAAATTGAAAATTTTCCATCGCCTTGATATCTAGATATCTCCATAAGGCTGTTTCCGGTCTAAGCCAATATACTTTTAATAGTTCTTCCATTTTTGATCCTTTTTGATTTTACGATGCCGATAAACTTTTATCCAACTCAATAAGCCATTTATTAATCCAATCTTCATCATTCTTCATAAACATATTCAGAAATTCAACTTTAGCATTTTGAACCTTATCGGAAAGCCACCATTCGTCAATATTCTTATAAACATGATTCACATGTTCTATAGCACTCTCAGTGGAGTAATGCAATATCCCTACATCTTCCAACATATCCATATAGGGCTGCGCAACTTCTCTAAAAGAGCACACGTTTTTACTAATCATTACAATTGTAGGTTTATTAAGAGCCATCGCTTCTAAATACGTTGTGGCAATATTATTCGTGATATATAATTTGCATTTTTTTAACTCTATATCAAAACTATTTGAAAAATCATCTACCCAACATCTAGGATTTTCTATAGTTAATGCTTTTAAACTATTAAAAGAATTATCAGCATTTTGCATTCTAAGTTTAATGGGTATCGTTTGATCAATGTTTTTCAATAGTTTTTGTGCCCAATTCAAATTATATTTCAAATAAGAATCAGACATGGCGTGAAATTCTAGTCTATACACGTATTTTGACATCTCACTGATTGCATATAAGATATGTTCACCACTTTGAAGAGCATCATCGTTGAACCGCATATATGGAAGATGTTTGATACTATTTCTTTGAGGCTTACCTATTGTGTAGTATTGATCTGCACATGATATTTCATACTCTTCAGGAGTATTGTAATAGTCGAACCCGTATCCCCCATGCATAATATAAAGCATTTTTATATCGTTATAGTACTGGGCATAATAAAATTTCAATATGTTATTACCATGTATTCCATTTGCACTGAAGATAGCGGTAGGCTTTTTAATAGGGAGATTTAGCACATAATTTTTGAATTCTTTATATCCTTCAAAAAAAATCCATGGGATATATTTTAAAAAAAGTTTGGAAAATAATTGTTCAAATTCTGATGGACCGAAATTTAGAACGGTAGTTTCTCTTGCAGAATGATCTATTTTGACGAGTATCTTATACGTATAGTTCATATCATCAAATAGGTATTTAAATTTACCTCTGAATAATATTTTAAACATATTGGTCAATAGATCGTATTTGAAATATACATTTGTTAATAGCACGCTTTTAGTATAAAACAACCTATTGATGAGATGCGTGATGGTATTGAAAATATTAAATATCTTCCATTTATAGCTTACTTTGTTTTCAAAATATTCTAAGGTTTTTAGAGGTTTTGATATCGTTTTTGCGGTATGATTTATTTCTAGAAACTCTATGACATCTGTATAGAGTTGTAAATTGAACGTGTCTGAGCTGAAGCATTTTGAAACAAAATCCGAATAATCCAAAGTTACGTATTCTTGGTTGCAGACAGTGGCGGTAGTAATATTTGGATATTTATTTTTTATCTCTTTCAAATTTGCGTATTTATCATACAGAACATGTATAAAGTGTTGCAGCCAATTCCCAAGGATTATATGATAGTAATGTTCTGAGTTGTTGATTTCGTGTACTTCATTTAACTCTTTTGTCACAAGAGGCAACATTTTTTTGTAGAACAGATTGCAAAATTCTATCCCTTCTTTAATAGCATCTGTATTACCCCATAGGAAATCAAAATTTTCAAAATCCAGATGTTTCAGTTGTTCATCAGATAAATTTACTTTACAGCCTTCACTTAAAAAGAGTATTCTTTTATTTTTATCCCAAAATTCTTCTAATGAAGTCGTAACTAAACAAATATTATCTTTCATGCATCCCTTTTCAATTGTTACTATTTCAAACTATATCGAGCCACTTTACCACTTCAAAAACCTCTGCTTTGTCAACCCCAATTTTTTGCCCAGCATTTTTAGCTTCATTATGAAAGAATTCAATCCATTTTTTCCCTGTTCGTTCCATTTCTGATGCGTGTGCTTCGATTGCAAATTTTTTAGTTTCCCAGAAATCAGAAATATTTATGTAAAAATTCCCTTTAAAATCAAGATTGGAATGGTACCAATTACTTCGATACATTAGCAATCGAGGGACATGTCGACAACTGTGGAGTGATGCGCGTGAAACAGCCTGATGGTCGTGATGAATATCTCCAATCCAGTGGGTATAAACTAGATCAATATGTTTCTCTTCAACTATTTTTATAATTTCTAGATTCAGATCATCGGTAAACTCGATTTCTAGGGTTTTAAAATTTCCCTTGATAAGATCTACCCCCAAAATACTCATAGCATTTTGACCTTCTATGGTTGCGACAGCATTTGAGCGTATTTCTACATTGTTATGATTGGTAAAGCCTGATAATGTAGCTACATAGGCATAAACGTTGTCTCCATTAGCTACATGCTTAGCCAGTGTTCCACCGCAACCGAGCTCAATATCATCAAAATGGGCTCCAATAGCCAGTACATTCATTTAGCACCTCCTTAAAATATCTCTAGATTTTTCTATACCACAATTTAAAAGTAGATCGATACTACTGAGATAGGGGATAAAGTCGCCGTGAAGCTGGGGATAAACAGGATGTTTAAACTCTTGCCAAAGCACTTTAATATTTACCGCATCAAACGGTTCGTCTTCATGGTAATTGCGTGCGCCGATTCCCGATAAATAGTGGGTGGCGTTAACTTGAGATAATATTTCGACTAGCCTCGCACTTTTTGTTTTTGTTGTTATGAGATGACTGGCGTATTCAATCTCAATTGTTATATCGAATAGTTCCATTAGCATAAGAATGGACGCCATGTTGAAATCTACCAGTTTTTCTGCCTGATTTGCATAAAGCATCTCTAAATAGGGAAAAATTTCTTCAAAAAAAGGTGTTTTCTTATAATTTTGTGCGATCAATTCCAAATTTTGATTGCGCCAATTAAGGCTATTATTGAGGGTGATTTGGTTAATATTGGTATCTCTTGGCGCTTTATTGACACTCACCGTAAGCCATTTTTCTCCATTTTGTGTTTTAATTTTGTCTCTATTCATCCAGCTTTGGCTAGTTCCGGTAACATATTGAACGTTATCGAGTACTACATATAAGTCAGCATGTAAGAGGCGATGAAAAAAACCGAGATACGATAAAAAATCCGGCTGGTGGATGACAACTGTTTTTTTCATAGTTTTTTGATTTCCTCATAAATCAAGTTTACTCCATTAGGATTTATGTGCTCCATCCCCTTTTTACTCATGAATCCAAGATCAAGTGCACACAAATTTTCAAAAAATGTTTCATCAATATTTTTATAATAGCCTAGGAATTTTGATGAACCGATTTCTTCCAAAAATTTCCCATTTGGTATCTCAAAAAGTTCATTGGCTATGATGAGACATGGTAGACCTAACGCATTAGCCTCAAACGGTGTTATTCCACCCCCCGTAATAGCCAAATCATATTTGTTAAACTCAGATATTAAGGATGGAACTTGACGAATAATCGGGTAGTTTTCATTCAGTGCTTCAACCAGTTCTTTTTCATGCGCAAAAGATGGGCCAAGATGAATAGTTGCCCTAATATTATGGTGTTTCAATAAATTGAGGACTTTAACGGTTACACCATAGGTATCACTTCCCCCAAGGGTTACAATGATTTTTTCCAAGACGGTTCGTTCTCTCTTAAAGAGGTCAATCTCATGATTTAGAATCAGATAATTGATACCTTTTAGTACACGCTGACCTTTCAATTCTTCGTGGTTAAAAAAAAGTCCGCAAATATTGATATGAGACCATTCCGCACCACTTCCAAAGTCATCGAACGTAATTAATTTAGTATCATTTTTAGTAATATTTTTGGCATGCTGCTCACAAGTATCCAAGCGGTCATTAAGCCAATAGCGTATGTTATATTTTTTGATTATCGATGTTTCCCAATTACTTGTCAAATCATTCAAATCAACTATTTCAAAGGGGATCTCTTTTGATTTTAAAATATTTGTAGAGTTTTCATTATCATTGATCAAGAGAATAAATGTTTCATTCCGAGTTGTTAAATATTTCACAAAGTTTAGCATTCGGAATAAATGTCCCATCCCTCTTGAATGGGATGATTCTAAACATACAGCAAACATAACTCAATTGCCTCTTCAGTTCTTATATACTCGTTTTTGGAAGTCATTATGATAAAACATACCTTTTCATAATCGTCTAGGGTATCAACGGTCAAACTTAAATCGGGTCTATTCTTGCCCTTTGATGCTTCAAGCTCAGCAATAGTAAATTCAGATTCATTCTCTTCAATATATTCATTGACATGTTCAAAGTGATTCGGTTTGCTTGATTTGTAATAGCTTGTTTCAAGCGCTTCGAATGTGAAGATTTCAGCGCCTACCCCTTTTGGCAGTACCGCAAAAGAGCGTGAATAGTCGGCATTGGTATTTAAATGCAAGGCAATTAGATTATCCAATTCTTCTATGTCCGTCAATGGGTTGTCACCAGTTAATCTAATAATATGGTCGAAGTTATTTTCTTTCGCACAGTGATAGTAGCGCTCAAGAACATTCGTTTCATTTCCTCTAAAGCAGGAGATATCGTTTTTTATACAGAATTCATTGATTATGGTGTCTTGGTCTAAATCCGTTGTTGCAATAACAATCTTAACTTGGTGTCGGAGTTTGGATAGTCGAAAAAGTATGTGTTCTAACAGATTCTTGGTTCCGATATTTTTGAGAACCTTTCCGGGCAATCGGGTAGAACCCATACGTGCTTGAATTATTATCCCAATCAATGTACATCGCCCCATGAAAGCACTTCATCGGTTTCAATGTCACGAAAAGCTGTTTTGCCCAAAATGGTATCCCAGTATTTCGGTTCAATTCCATGCCCAGGGCGTTTGATATCAATATTGTCGTCGGTAAGTGCTTCACCTTTTTTTATCTTTTTGGTACTTACAATACTTTTTCGATTTTTAAGTCTGTTTGTTATCTCTTTGCCAACAGGTCTTTTCGCCCCAGTTCCTTTCATGATCTCAAATTCTCTTATTCGATCTACGATTTCTTTCATCTCTTGAGGATTTGCTGAGAGTTGATGATCTGGACCTTCCGCCTCTTTGTCATGCGTAAAATGTTTTTCAACGACTTCTGCACCCATGCAAGCCGCTGCGAAACATGCTGTTACCCCAATAGTATGATCAGAAAATCCCACAGTTAGAAAAGGAAATTCATGTTTGAGAGTTTGCATGGCCAATAAATTGACTTGATCAGGGTAAGTGGGATAATTTGATACGGTATGAAATAGAATGATTTGATCGTTTCCCACCTCAAGGCAGGCATTAACCATTTCACGTACTTCTTCAAGAGTACTCATGCCGCTTGATAGAAGAACCGGTTTTTGTTTGGAAGCGACATATTGAATGAAAGGCAAATTTGTGGCATCATCGGCACCAAGTTTGTGGGCTGGAACGCCTAATTCATCGAGCATATCGACATCCGTTTTATGCGATGGAGTTGAAAACCAATCGAGACCTTTCATGTCAATGTAATCAAAGACTTTTTTATGAAGTTCATAATCGATTTGGTATTTTTCAAAAAGTTCGCATTGTAAGATGTTTTCAACATTGTCAAGATCAAATTTGGCTGTTTTCGTGACGATCGTATCTGCTTTATAGGTTTGAAGTTTTACGGCATCTACCCCGGATTCATAAGCCAAATCGACCAGTTTTTTTGCCTCTTCAAAAGTGGTAAAGTTTCCACCTATTTCAGCAATAATATAACATCGCTCTTGTTTGAAATTTTTTAACATTTTTCCTCACTAAGATTTTGATTTAGGTGGTTTAAAATATCCGAAATTCCATCTTTGAAACTGAAAACAGGCTTCCAGTTTAAATCCTTTTTGGCTTTGGTTATGTCGGCAATGACATTCATGACTTCATTTTTTCTTTCCTGCTCTTCGGAGATAACAGGTTTATGCGTACCAGCCACTTCTTGAACAATCTCTATAATCTCTTTGACGCTTTTTCCTTCTCCGGAACCGAAGTTAAAAATAGAAAACTTCTTATTGGCATCTAGCGTTTTTATCAACCCGCTGACGAGGTCATCTAAATAAATGTAGTCTCTTTTTGGATTTAAATCTTTGACACGTATTGTTTTTTCATTCAGTACTTGCTTAATAATATAAGGAATTAAAAACATTTCTTTCTGATTTTTTCCATAAATATTAAATGGCCTGGCTATGGTTACGTGTATATCATAAAATTCTGAATAAAATCGACACAGTTCTTCTGCCAAATACTTGGAATGGGCGTATGGATTATTGGATAAGATCTTATCGTTTTCTGATATGGGTAATTTTTCCGGAACCCCATATACATAAGCACTGACATACGTGATTGATGCTTTTTTATCTCTGCATAATTCCAAAATATTACCGGTTCCGATAACCGATGTTTTATAAAAGTCCATTGGATGTTCCCAGCTATCCGGAACAAATGTTTTTGAAGCCAAATGAAAAATGTGGTCAATATTTTTATCTTTATACTCATGAATCAAATCAAGGTCTACAATATCCCCACGTGAAGTATCAAGTTTTATGACATCAAAACCGTTCTTTTCAAGAACATCTGCAAGGGGTGTTCCAATAAAACCGCCGGCTCCAGTCACTAAAACCGATTTCATTTAATAAATTTTTCTTTCATAGTATCAAATTCGTCGATTGCTTGGATATAATCGTCAGGTCTGCCTATATCTAACCAATAGCCATTGAATTTTTCTACTTTCGGTTTTTTTCCATCTCGCATTAAATCCAACATTAAATGGTCAAATCCATAAAATGTATTTTCAGGGATCGCTTGAACCGCTTCTTTGGAAACCATATAAATTCCCATGCTGACATCATAAACATTAACAGGTTTTTCTCTAAATCCCGTTAAGGTATTCGCTTCATCGATATCTAAAACACCGAATTCAGACTTAACTTCTCTCTGATAAGAAGAGATTGTAAATATATTTTTGCTTTTAACATGGTTGTTATAAAAATTACTAAAGTTAAGATCGGTAAGAATGTCACCGTTCATAACAAGAAAGTTATCAGGTAAATCCTTTATCAACTTAAGCGGTGCCATTGTGCTTAATGGCTTATCTTCTAATGAGTAGTCGATGTTGATTCCCCATTTAGAACCATTGCCGAAAAAAGCCTGAATTAGCTCTGCTTGATGGTTTACAGCCATAGTGATATGGGTGAACTGATGTTGAACGAGCTGTCGTATAATAACTTCCAGAATAGGGTAATCACCGATAGGCATAAGCGGTTTTGGCAACACAACGGTGTATGGTCTAAGCCTTGTTCCTTTTCCGCCAGCTAGAATTACAGCTCTTTTAGACATTGTATATTCCAGCTTTATATTTTTTCAGGTTATTTTCGTCTAAAAACCACTGAATTGTTTTATCTAAACCATCTCTAATCGAATATATCGGTTTAAATCCTGTAAGTTTTTCTATTTTTGTATTATCACACCACAGCCTTAACACTTCCGATTTGTCAGGTCTAATTCTTTGTTGGTCCGTAATGAACTCTACATCACTTTGCATGAGTTCTTTGATTAAATCAAGGGTATCGGCTATGCTTATTTCGTAGTTTGAGCCTATGTTGACAACTTCACCGATTGTTTTTTCACTATCAGCTAGGGCAATAAACCCTCGGCATGTGTCTTCAACGTAGTTGAAATCTCTTGTAGGGGTTATATCACCTAATTTGATCTCTTTCATACCGTTGGCAATTTGGGTAATAATAGTAGGTATTACCGCGCGTGCTGATTGTCTCGGGCCATAGGTATTAAAGGGTCTAGCAATGGTAACAGGGAGATTAAATGCATTATAAAAACTCATTGCCATGCTGTCAGCACCTATTTTACTGGCACTGTAGGGTGACTGGGGCTGAAGAGGATGGTTTTCATCGATAGGGACATATTGTGCCGTTCCATATACTTCACTGGTCGATGTATGTATTACTCTTGAAACATTGTTGTCTAAACATGCCTGTACAATATTAAGCGTTCCATTGATATTTGTGTCCACATAACTACTTGGGGCAACATATGAATAGGGAATGGCAATTAACGCAGCTAAGTGATAAACAATATCTATATCTTTCGTGATATGCTTGCAATAATGGGGGTCTCTTATATCGCCGCTTAAGACTTCTATGTCGTTCAAGCACTGAATATCTTCTAGCCAACCCCAATAATTAAAAGAATTGTATTGAGACAATGCTTTAACGTGATGCCCGCTTTTCACCAGCATCTCTGTTAGATGGGAGCCTATAAATCCATCTGCGCCAGTTACCAATATATTAGCCATGTCTTTCCTCTTTGAAAACCCCGTCAGTTTTCATTTTTTGCAAAGTCTGCATCGTAACTGTAATAAATTTATTAACTATCTCATCCGTATGTTCAATAGATAAGAACAATATTCTGTTTCCTGCTATATAAATTCCATCCGCTAATAAGCTATTATAAAAGATTGCTTGTAAGTCTTGGGGGATTTCTTGATGATCTCGGTCCCATCTTGAGTGTATGTTGTAACTTGTAAATATGAGTCTCAGCATAGAGCTTATCCCATAAATTCTTACGGGTATCGAATTCTCAATACAAAAGTTATTGATGGTGTTTTTAATGGTCTTTGCTCTTTGGTCCAACGTTTTATAAAAAGTATTTTTATGATCTGAAATATATTTCATTAAGCTATATCCGGCACACATGGTAATAGGATTGGCCGAATAGGTCCCTCCCATATAGATCCCTTTGGCCTTGATCGTATCCATTACACTTTTTTTACCGCCGACAATACCTATAGGGAAGCCTCCGCCGGCTGTTTTCCCATAGGTAGCGATATCTGCTTCGATACCATAGTACTCTTGGGCACCGCCGAAAGCCACCCTGAAGCCGGTAATTATTTCATCAAATCCCAACAAAATGTTGTTTTTGACGCAAAACTCTTTAAGTCTGAGTAGATACCCTTGCATATCGTCTCGAGGGTTCGAACCTTGGGAAGGCTCGATCAATACCATGGCAAGTTCACCTTTATGCTGCTCCAATAGGTTAAAGGAACTCTCCTCATTATAAGGGACAATAACAATATGATTTAATACATCTTGCGGAATCCCCTCGGACAGCAATACCCCTTTTGGATGGTCTTTATCAGTACGAAAATCATCGCTGACCAATGCGTTGTCATGTGTTCCATGCCAGCTACCGCTAAAAATGGCTATTTTGGTTTTGCCCGTATAGGCTCTGGCTATCCTCATGGCACGTAAGGTTGCCTCTGAACCACTATTACAATAAACAAAACCGTCATAATGGGGTATGGCTTCTTTGAGTATTTTTGTCAGTTTATGAGTATACAGGTTGGGGATGGTGTATATACTCCCTTTGTCGATTTGTTCTTTAATATTTTGGGTAATGACAGGTGAAGCGTGTCCGAGTATATTGCTCCCGGCTCCTATAGTCATATCAATGTACTCGTTTGAATCGATATCTTTGATATACGCACCTGAGGCACTTTCTATGTATAAATTTGGTTTCGATAAATCATATCCCTCGTTATAAACAAGGTTTTCAAAGTTATTTTTTATTTTTTCCGTGCTGTCGATTTTGAGTTGTATGAGACTACTGACTTTGTCTATCAAGTTATTATTCATAAGATACTTCTTCTCTTAAATTATATATGATTGATGTAATTATATCTGAAACATCATCCTTAAAATTCATATAATTCTCTTTAACTTTTGTATTCAAAGAGATGTGTTCTTCACGACTCAAGCTTAACATATTTAATATTTTCATTTCAAAGGCATTAAATGAGTCATCCGTCAAAACGCAATTTTCATTTTCATGAGGAATGAAATCCAATTGGTTATAATTTAAAAATAGAACATTTTTATCTATTCCAATCGCTTCTGCACCAATGCCGGAAGAGTAAACTACAACCAGTTTTGATTTTAAAAGTAAATCATAAGGGCTATTTTTATCTCCATAATCGACTAATATGTTACCATGCTCTAAAATTTCATCAATTTTAGGTATAAAAGGAGCGTACCAATTTGAGGGGCTATGTTTTAGGCCCCTTTTATTTTCATTAACCATATATATAATTTTTAGATCTTTATGTGCATTTGAAAATTCAACTAAATTATGCAAAATCTTTTGGTACACTTCAAATGTTGCATTTTTAAAACCATTCAAATCTTTCTCATTCATACAGAATTGTTCGAGGAAGAGCAAATCATATTGATTTATTGTGCTTTGTTGATTTGATAATAATAAGCTCCCTGTTGCATATTTATTTTTACAATGCATTCCTTTCTGATTTTTTAAGGAGAGTTCACCATAAGCAAAATAATAATCACAATATGTATATAAATCACCACAAAACTGTTCTACATTTACACCTCTGGCACCATTTTGAATTAACATTATATTTTTAATGCCATTCTTTTTATAGATATAATATTTTAATGCTGAAAAACTATTGTCATTGGCGCTAAGAAGGATTAATGCGTTGAGTCCAATAGAGTATGTTTCATGTAAAGCAATTTCTTTTAAAATTTTTAAAAGAAATAAGACAACATCCATTTGGTATTGTTTGGAAAGAGAGAAATATACAAAAAAATTATTTTTTTCTGAAAGGAATATTTTTTTTGAAATATTTTTTTCGAAAAAATATTTATTTTGCCGTATATGTGAATGAGTATTTGAAGTAAGATATCTAGATAAGTTTTTTTTTGTCACACTATAATCATAGATTATTTCTTTTTGAAAAGTATTTAAATTAGTATTAATTTTTTTATAAAATCTTGAAAAAATATTGTCACCAAACATATCGTACAGGATATCGCGTTTGATTACAGAGTTATTTTTACCAATAATAGACATTATAAGAAAATACCCTATTATGAGGTAGTAAAGGGCAAAGGACTTGACAAAACTTACTTTTATATCGATATTTGTGCTTTCTGCCGCTAATCTTCTTTTGATAGTGTCTCTAATATAAACGGGTTCAATATTATAATTATGAGAGATTATTTTTTCAATCGTTAAAAATAAATTTAATCTTTCATTGTATAACCGTTTCGATTTTTCAAAATAATTCATTAATATTTGGTCTATTGCTCAATTTCTTTAGTTAAAAGATTTATGCTATAGAAATAGAAAAGAGAAGGGAATAGCTTAGAAATATTAAAAAGAATTTTTGTTAATAGTTTAGAACCTGATGTTTGTGCGATATCAGATTCGATATTTTGAGAAAAAGACAAATTTTCTTGTTTTTGATTTTTGAAATTTCTGTTGTATCTTTCCAACCGTAGATACCGGACACTATCCAGAACACCATGATCTTTTGCGGTGAAGATTGTTTCAGTTAAATGGAATCCAGCTAGCGATATCTCAGACTTAATATCACTGTGCGTGAACATATATCCCATAAAGTCTTGCGGCAATTTAATCTTCTTGAATTTTGCGATAATCTCAGATATAAATATGGAGAACTTGATCATGGGTGCTTCATTCCATACATTTAAAACCAAAACACCGTCATCTTTTAAAACACGCTTTGCTTCATTTAATAGTTTTATTCTATCTTCTTTTTTTTCATATAATATATAGACGCTTGATAAAATAACCATGTCAAAACTTTTATCTTCAAATGACATATTAAATGCATCCATACAGCTGATTTTTGCATTAGGATAAGTTGCTTTAGCTGTTTCTACGGTTTTTTCTGCATAATCTATTGCAAAATATTCTAAATAGCGATGGTAACAATCTGAAAATTGTAAATTTATTCCGTTACCACATCCCATGTCCAAAATTTTTTTTGGTCTTTTCCTTAGAATGATATTATTGATATGGCCAAAAATACTGGTAAACCTATTTTGTATTAGATGATCCAAGCTTGAAAAATTTCCACCGAATTCTCTTTCATTGCTGAACTGTTTATAAAATTCTTTGTAATTATCAATTGCTTGATCATTGTTATATTGTCTAAAATAGTTTTTTAATATAAACATTATTGTTCTTTCCACTGTATTTTTGGTTTTTTGCTTAGAAATTCCCTGACTTTCGGCAAAATTTCTGTATTGTATCGTTCTAAATTGAAGGGGGTGCAGTCTTCATATTTGGTGGTATTGTTGTATAAACCATTACCTTCGATGTCATCATATCTGACCAAGACAGTCCATCTAGCCCATTTTTGATCCTCAAATTTTGGGGATGTATGAAAGACCATTCTGTTAAGTGCGATTAAATCTCCCTCATCTACTACCGCTTTTTCAATTATTGGGTATTTGTCTTGAAGTTTTTTTGGGACACATGCATTATATACCCCATTTTCTTCATCAATATATTCATCGTGTTTAATCGCCCCTTCTTTATGAGAGAATTTATGATAGCTGACTGCTGCGTGTTCTGCCACGTAATGCAGCGGAAACCAGAATGTTACGCTGTTTTCCGAATCCAATGAGTTTATATCTTGATGACAGCATTGAAAAAACAGTTTTTCCCAAGGCATATACATTTGCACTTTTATTTCTCGGACGCTGGGTTTTTTCATCCCTATATTTTTTGCAAAATCTCTTAGGACATCTAAGTTGGCAAGTTCATAAAGCGAAGGGGCTCTTTGAATATATTTATAGATCAAATTACGTTTACTAGGCTCATCATTTACTATTTTCCATAAAGTTTTGGTAGTTTCTTGCATGAAACTATCTTTTGTGCCATCATACTGTACTTTTTCGTTAGAGGCTTCATTAATTACATCTACAATCTCTTGTCGAAGATTTTTGATGATGTCCTTTTCTATTACATCCTTCATGACACATAAACCATTTTCGAGATAGAGTTTGGAACTACTGAACATTGTTTACACCCCTTCTAAATTCATGAAATAATGTGGAGTATACCAATAAATCATCGTATTTGCCATTAATCCATATGGCTTCTCTCTTAATACCTTCTTGTATAAATCCTAAGTTTTCATATAGTTTTATCGCTGGTATATTGTTACTAGCAACATATAATTCAATTCTATGCACATTTAAGTGCATAAATAAGTGTTCAATTACCAGTTTGCACGCTTCTTTCGCATAGCCTTTGGATCTATAGTTTTTATTTAATAAAATACCAAGTGAACAATGCTTGTTAATCGGATGAACATTAGTCACCCTAATGTTACCTACATGTTCATTGTTTGTATTAAATATAGATAAAAATAGGCCAGATACATTATCAATATAATGTATCAAATCTTTTTTATTTAAGGGGAACCTTCCAACGTCATCTATGAAAAGAAGTTCTTTGACCTCATTGACCATCTCTAAGTAATTGGTCAAATCATCATCTGCAGATAATTTTTTTAAATATATATTTTCGCTTTCTAAAAATTTATCCATTTTTCAGCACCATAAAGTGATTTAAAACCAAACCGTCTAACCCACTATTTTCCAATACATATACAGCTTCCGCTGGTGTATTGACTATTGGGTAGCCATGCAGATTAAAACTCGTGTTTAATATTGCACCTCTACCTGTCAACTTTTCAAACTCCTCCATGATTTCATACACATCAGCGTTTAGAGTTTTTGATAACATTTCAGGGCGGGCACTTTTATCTGCAGGATGGCATGCGGCAGTCATGCAATTATACCCCTCTTCTGTCGTGTCAAATCCTATTGTCATGTATGCAGAGTGCAGTTTTTTCGGATTTATTAAATATTGTTGGACATATGTATCCATTACTATTGGGGCAAAAGGCATCCAAAAATCTCTATTTTTTATCATGGTATTTATGGTTTCTTTGACCATTAGACTTTTAGGATCAGCGATAATAGAGCGATTGCCTAGCGCTCTTTGTCCAAACTCCATTCTTCCGGCACTTCGCGCCAATACTTTGCCGTCAGATAATTCTTGTGCTATCGCTTGTGCGCTAGGGTGCTCTATTATTTTATATTTTGTTTTATCTAATGCCGCAATTACCTCTTTTTCATCGGCTTCAGTCGCATTTGCGCCTAAATACAAATTTTTGATCGGATAAATATTATGATCCCATTGGCTTTGAGCATCTTCCGCCATACAAAGAGCTGCACTGATTGCCATTGACTCATCGCTGGCGCTGCCACCTACAAATATATCTTCGACCTCATCAAGCTCAGCTATTTTCCCCATAGCTTTTATGTTCATGGCTACACCGCCGGCTAAGACAATTTTGTGGATCCCAAATTCATTAATCGCATTTTTAACCCAAGTGGTCAGAAGTTCCTCGACCCAAGCTTGAAGCCCCCAGGCAATATTGTCAAACCGAATCCCTTCGAGTTGTTCCCTAAACCAATAATAACTGTCTGTAGGTTTTTCTTTCCACTTAAACTCAAGGCCATCTACATAAAGGGTACTGGCAAAAACATCATAAGCTTTTTTTGCGTACTTCTCTTTTCCATAAGGGGCTAATCCCATAACTTTGAATTCATGCTCATTCGGTTTCATACCAAGAAGAAGGGTCATATATCTATAAATTCTGGCTATAAAACAATTGTTTGTTGCAAAAACTCTTGTGTATTTACCTTGTTCATCAAATATGGCTATGGTCGCATTGAGACCATCTCCGTGTCCATCAACCGTGAATGCCAAGACTTTTTCATTTCTAAAATTTGAAGCGTAATAGGAATAATAGGCATGCGCCTTGTGGTGTTCGATACGTTTGACTTTGTTTTTACTAATCCCTAAATAGTCGGCTAATATGGTTTCTCTGTCCTGAGGAAATGTTTCAGGATGAGTTTGTGCCTCTTTCCAATAGGACGCCGGATATTGGTTATAGTCGATTAGCTCCTTCAAAATGTCCATATAATTGATCTTTTGATGATTGTATATAATTGGTTTCCAATATTCTCTCTGCTCTTTGAGATAATCTTCTATGCTCCAGGAAGATGGACGGGTTAGTTGGTGATGAAAATCTTGTTCCATAGAAGCAATTACGGCATAATCCAAATCAGATGCCCTCAAACCTGCTTCTTCTAAGCAATACTCGATAGCGTTTTTCGGAAATGAATCATCATTTTTGATTCGTGTGTATCTCTCTTCATGGGTGGCCGCAATAACGGTATTATCCACGAGGATAGACGCGCTTGAACAAATTCCCCAATAAATAGATAATATTTTCATATTTATTCTCCGGCTTCTTGTTTTCTATTGATATAGTTTTCTATGATTATATCTCTGTCTCCGACTTTGGCGGGTTCGTCTGGCGCCATTTTTCTCGGGTAGTAGCAAAGCTTACAAACTTTCATCGTTTTAAAGCCATCTATCTGATTGTGGATGTCTCTAATTTTATTTAGTTTCTCTCCATGCCAAATTTCATAAATGGATTCATTGTAAGCGTTTCCAATGATTTCTTCGCCGTCTTCATCATTGCTACACATCATAACTTGACCATCACTGCCGACTACAATACGCTGATACAGTTGAGGACAAGCAAAATTTTCTTCATAGATGATTTCGGTATCTTTACGCAGATAGTCGATAAGTGGATTATATGAGACCAAATCTACTAGGGGTGCTATCGTTTCGTAATATTTGGTAGGGTTTGGACGAATGGCTGGCCATATCCCCTGTATTTTTATAACAGGTTTGATGAGATTATTGTCCTCTTTGTATTTTTTTATATCTTGAAGGCGTTTAATTGTTTCATCAAATTTTAGAGGTTTTCTGATTTTATTGTATTCCTCATCCACGCCATCAATTGAGATAGTGATCCAATCAATCCCTGCATCGGCAGCTTTTTTGAAAAATTCTAAATTTAGATTTCCACCATGCGTTAAAGTAGATACTTCTTTGATTCCGCTTTGCTTTGCATATTCGATTGCATCTATAAAGCGTTTATGTAGAGTAGCTTCCCCTCTTAGGCTTAGTCGAATAGCAAAGACCTTTCCTGCTACTTCATCTACGATTTTTTTAAAAAGATCAAAATCCATAAACCCTTTTGTAACTTTACTTTTAAATTCATCGGTAATGGTATAACACATAGGGCATTTTAGGTTACATGCCGAAGCAAGTTCAAGGTCGACCAGAAGGGGATATTCTGAAAGTTTTCTTGATTTAGGGAGTTCTACCCATTTAAAACGGTATTCTTGGTATTCTTTTTCCCATCCAGTTGCCATTTTACTTTGAAAGGCTTGCGTTCTTTCAGGTGTGTCAAGGTCAAAGTGACCTTTATTAATAGGAATATATTTTTCTTCTTCTTTATTATTCATGCATTGCTCCTAACTTTATTTCGTAATATGGTTCTATGGTTCCGCCGAAACTGAGTTTGAACCAGCCTCTGTGCGGAGAATTGATGCCTTCCAAATCAACTTCAGTTACATTGTAATCTTTTGCCAATTTAATAAAAGCATCCCAAAAGCAGATTGTGCCTCTGTAATGCTCTGTGGCATTTGGGTTACCTGCACCGAACAGGTAATAGGCCCGGTATTTGTCGTATGAAAAAACTGTTAGATAAATGATTTCATTTTTAGCATTTTTCGTTGCAAACATCACTGCTTGTTTAGATCGAACAGTATTATTGATTATGTTGACGATATTACTTAATTTACTATTCGACACTTGTTCATTCTGGCTTTCCATAAGAGCCGTATAGTATTCTAAGAATAGGTCAGTTTGCAATTCTTCAAGAGTAAAGGAGTTTTCGTTTCTGGCTTTTCGTATATTACGCTGCCTAAGTGTTTCGAGCCCTCTAAACAGTTCTGTATCTTCTTCAGAAATATGTTTTAATTCAGATATGTCTAAATAACTGGTGTATCTGAGATTAAGGGTAAAAATTTGATTTTTATTTTCTGAACCATAGTTATACCATAAAAATGGGCGCATATCCTCGATTTTTGTGGATAGTGCGATCTCGATGGTTTGGAAATTTTGTGTCAGAAACAGAATAATTTGTTCTGTGATTGCAAATCGTTCAGATTTTGCTTTTACTTCTTTTTGGGTCAGATCGTTTTTAAAAAATATACCGGAATAAATTATGAGGTCATCTTGAATGACATCTTTTCCGTTCTTTGACAGTATGACACAAAACCCCGCTTTTGAATGAATTCCTTTTTTTACTAAAAAAAGCTTATAGTCTCCACCGAATGAACTTAAATAAGTAGAGCTGACAAACATAGTATATTGGGGAGTTTCTTCAACATAGGCTTGCCATAAATCGAGGTCGTTTATCTCTTCTATTTGATATTTATCATTCATCTTTTAACTTTACTATTTTTTTAACTTCTAAATTTTTTACGGTGTCATATACAATAGAAATATCCACTTTTAATCGGTTGCTGATCTCGTAAAGAGATGTATCGCCATCCATATAGAATAAGCTCCACAATATAATATCTAAAGAGGAAAGATTGCTATTTGGAAGGATGGCCCCACCCGTTGTAGGATATAAGTTATGCTTGCTTAACATCACTTCACAATTCGGATAAAGGGTTTCATATACAATATTTTTATCCATGGCGAAGATTAACTGTAGATATAAATCCAGTGTTTGCTGAATATATTCCGTTTTGACAAAATCTAAATTATCCAAGGACGTATGATAATAGTCATATTCGTAATATTTATCTTTTGAAATGGTAGCACAATTGATACGAAAACCTTGTGAAGAGTATTGTCGCTCGTCGCTTCCATGTATATCAAAAGGATAAGTGATAAAATCTATGTCGTTCTTTCTAAATACATCTTCTATCATGTGATTAATAAAATTATTTTCTGACCATGATTGCTTGTATCCAAATTTGCCCGGACCGCCGCATGTCGTAATGACGAGGCCATTATTGATATTCCGCATCGGCAACTCATTATTAGCACAATAGGCAATGGCTCCTATCGTTTCGGGGACAAAAATGATTCTGTAGCTGTGTTCCAACGTTTTTTGGATTTTTAAAAGCTCCCGTGCGATAAATACAGTGGTGATAACACCGCTTAAGCTGTCATTGGCCATAGAAGGATGGCAAAGATAGCAGGAGATGAGGTACTCTTTGTTACTTTTCCCTTGAATGAGAAGCTCACCGATAGAGAGGCTTCCTTGGGTGAAGTTGCTGTCAATACATACCTCATATTCTTCATTTTCGTCAAATAGCTCTTTGTATTGTGAATAACTGATGCAAAAGCCCCAATTATCATTGTAATAAGAGGTTCGATAAGGGATGGCTTCGGGAAGATTTTCTAAATAATGGAGATGGTCTTGCAAATCCTGAAAACGCATACTTTGGTGTATAGGTTTCGAATAGCTTACAACATGCAGGTTAGAGTTCTTGAAATCAATGATTTTATTCCCTCGGCTGTCTTTGATCCAGGCATCTTTGATATGCCACTCCTTGGGTATAGTCCAATCATAAACCTGTTGACCACTTGGGTACTCAAGGATGTTTAGAGGAATAAGCTCTTGTAAAATCGCAAGAGTCTCTCTGTTTCCTACTCCGGTGATACTACGAGTAATCGGAAATAATCTTAATAAATAATCGTTGATTTCGCTTGTGAAATCTGTCATAGGAACATATTCCATTGCAAAACATCATCGTCGTTAATATTGACTGCTGCCGTTTTACCAATGATCTCATCAATGTATTTTGGACTGATGCCGTGTGCAGGTCGTTTAAAGGTCAAATGAGATCTTTCGATAACTTTTCCTTTGGGAATATCGATGGTTGCAACTAAGCTTCTACGTGCATTTTTGCGTGCCGGTGCTTCAGCTTCAAGTGTTTCGACGTTAAAGCATCCTAATATCTCAAGTGTTTCTTCTAGATTGTCTCGGAGAAATTTTAAGTCTGTTTTGTCCATGGCATGGTAATGATCATTGCCGGGCAATGTTTTATCATGAGTAAAATGTTTTTCGATTATGACACTACCGAGTAGCGCTGCCATTTCGCATACTTTCATTTTCTTGGGCAAGGTGTGATCGGAATAGCCGATTATTTTATCCGGGAATGCTTTTTTAAGTCCTAAAATCATCCCCAGATTAGCATTTTTATCGGGTGTCGGATAGTTGAGGACACAATGGAGTAGTGCAAGTGGATTGCCTTTGGCTTCTATCCAACTAACCGCTTCTTGAATCTCATGGAGGTGGCTGGCACCTGTTGAGAGGATGATTGGCTTACCAAAACTGCAGATATGTTCGATAAATGGTTTGTTGGTAATATCGGAAGAGGAAATTTTAAAAACATCCATCATATCGTTTAAGAAACTGGCCGATTCGACATCAAACGGGGTACTCATAAATTCAATTCCCACTGCATCGCAATATGTTTTTAGCTCTTGCATTTCATTCTTCCAAAAACGGTCATGCTTTTTAAAGAGTTCATATTGGCTTTTTGTTGGTTCTTTGGTCGTATCCCAATAAGAGGGGGAGTCTTTAGATGCTATTGTTTCCGCTTTGTAGGTTTGAAACTTTATGGCATCGGCACCGCCCTCTTTTGCTTCGTTAATCAGCCGTTTCGCTATTTCCATACTTCCTTCGTGGTTTACTCCGGCTTCAGCAATAATATAAGGTCTATGCAAAACAGCTTGACAAGGGTTGATAGACGAAAAAATGTCTAATATCTTCATACTGGTATCTCCTGATAAAATAATTTTATTAGATCCTGCGAGGGTGTGTCAATATCAAAAGTTTTCATAGATAAATAGTAATAATCATCAAAGGTATCAATATCAAATTTTAGATTAGGATGTGCTAGTTTCTCCGGAGGATCAAAAGTTTTTATTACGTATCGGTCACAATTCTCTGCTACATAAGAGAAACAATGCTCACGGTAGTAGGTTGTTTTGGCTACATTATACATATGCTTCAAAAGTTCAAATGAAAGCAATTCAGCCCCTAAACCATCAGGGTATCGATTGTTTTTAGGAATATGATTATAGGCATAATCACATGGGTTATTTTCATAAAACGAGATGAGTCGATCAATTTCTATCCCATCTATCAATGGGTTGTCGGCACAAATTCTCACAATATGGGTAGCTTGAGTGCTTATAGCTGCGTGATAAAATCGATCTAAAACGTCGCTCTCACTTCCACGATATATGGCAACACCTAGGGATTCAATGTGTCTAGCTAAAATATCATTTTCTACCGTTTCCGGGATAGCAACGATAATAGTATCGAGCTTTTTTGATTTGAGAGTTCGGCGGATCACCCATTCGATGATAGGGCGCCCATGCAAAGAGAGCATCATCTTGTTGGGGAGTCGTGTAGAACCGAGCCTAGCTTGTATGATACCGACGGTTTTACTCATAGCTGCTCCAAAATTTTTGAGACAACTTTTTTCTTGTTTTCTCTGAAACTATATTGCAGAATATTGAGGTATAACAGTTTCCTATAGTCAGTATCTTCCACAAGTTTAAGAAAATTGGCGGCAATTTTTTTTGCCGAAGTCTCGAATTGGTATATTCCAAGATTGATAAAGCCCCTTTCTAAGGCGGCAAAAGTATGGGTTGCTTCTCTTTCATGGTGGGAGAGGACAATTGAGGGAATATTCATATCGGCTAATTCGTAGACGGTTCTGCCATTAGCAGAGATCGCAATTTGTGTCTGTTCCATAATTTTTGAAATAACTCCGCTTGCATAGGTTAATGTCAAAAGGGGGTACTCTATTTTTTGGATAAATATTTCAAGCTCAGTTTTGCAAAGATAGGCACTACCGCAGACAATATAGATTTTAATCCCTTTTTCACGCGCGATATCTATAATCGCTTGAAGTGTTACTAAGGTAAGATTATTTTGATCTGTCCCTCCAAATGTGATAAGAACAGCGGTTACCTTTTCATTAAATTGATGCGGTATTGCTTCATAAAACTCATCTCTCAGTGTGATATATTCATGTCCCCACAAATAGTTGTCTCCTTGAATCTGAGGCGTATCATATAGCTCGTTGAATACGATATCAGCATAATGTGAACCGTTTCCGAGGTCTTCAAAATTTATGACTTTAAAATTATTATTTTTGAGAGATTTAATGAATGGCTCTTCCGTATTCAGTACATCATTAATGACTAAATCGGGTTTAAGTTCCAAAATAGTTTGCAAAACATTGTTCGTAGCGATAACTTGATAATCCATAGATGCTATTTTATCAACGGCAATTCGGTATCGCTCGTGGCAAACAAAAATAATCTCATGGTTGGTAATTTCATGTGCAAGAGAAAGAGAATGATATATATGCCCCATCCCACTCTCGATCGATCCAATCACATGAAAAACTATTTTTTTGCGTTGAAGAACTTTCTCACATACCCACCAGTCTTGATATCCTTCAATTTCGATCGATTTTTCATTTTCAATAACAAATGGTAAAAGTCGGTAGTCCTGCTTTTGAATTGTTTCGCTATTAAAAATATAAAATGCTTTAAGTTCCTCATAGTAGTTATTATCTTCAACTTTATCAAGAGACTCGTTATGTATTTTTAGGAGTTTTCTTTTTTCTTTTTTAACTGAAACAACTATGCAGTCAGAATGGTCGGCAAAATATTCACAGGCACTTTGTAAGACTTTTACATCCACTAAGGGGGTATTTCCGCGAAAGAGCAGAATATTTCTTTTGACGGAAAGATCTAAAAAGAGTTGTATCTCTCTCAGGATATGATCGGGATCAATATTTAGATCCGGATTGTAATAAAAATCAATATGGTTCCGCTCACAGATAAGAGAAATTTCTTCAGAATCGGTGATGACAAAGATTTTTGTATGATCGGTTAATTCTTTAGCGGTATTAATTGCCCTTTGAATAAGTGTAATGCCATCTAGTTTTTTGATCAATTGATCTGGTATAACAGCATTTTTTTTCAAAGCAGGGATAACTACCAGTAAATCATGCATCAAGATAATTGCTCCAAAACTTCTTGTGTTGATTGTAACATATATGAAAAATCATTTTCATCCATCCAATGTTGGAAAGGAAATGAGATCATTGTGTCGAAAAATAAGTCTGATTTAGGACAATCGGCTGCACCAAAACCGAGTTTTTGATATAGAGGGTAGCGATTTAGAGGATAATACTGGACTACGCATTTTATTTTTTTATCATATACAAGTTTTTTCATGATCTCATCACGTTTTCCGTTCGTTACTCTCGCGACAAGCAGATGGTAATTGTGTCGGGTTGTATCTACACGATGAAATTCCAATGCTCCATAAGGTTTTAATTGATCAATGAAGTGTATTGCCCGCTCTCTTTTTTGAGCATTCATCATATCGAGTCTTTCCATTAATTTTGTTCCTAAAGCGCATTCGACTTCGCCTAAGCAATAATTATTCGGCATAAGGAATTCATCATCTAAAATCGGTAAATCAAGATTGCCGATGGCCGGTGTCCAATAGTTTTCCCGCTCATACTCAAATCCACAATGTCCATTGTGTCTTAACATCGGTATGATATCGGCATATTTAGGGTTCTTAACACTTAACATACCCCCTTCACCGAGAGTCGTGATGTTTTTATGAGAATGGAATGAAAAGATTCCAAAATCACCGAATGTTCCAGCTTTTTTCCCCTCAATCTCAGTTCCCATAGCTTGAGCAACGTCTTCGATCACTAAAAGATTGTGTTTAGCGGCTAATTCCATTATCGACGGCATATCTGCCATGTATCCGTAAAGGTGAACTACGATAATAGCTTTTGTATTAGGTGTAATACATTTTTCTATGGTCTCTGCTGTCACAACTCTGGTGAGTAGATCAATATCTGCCCAAACGACGTTGGCCCCTTTTTTGATAAAGGGATAAACACTGGAGGTAAAGGTATGCGAAGGCGCTATAATCTCGTCATTTTGTTTAAACAAACACATTTGTGCAGCCATTTCCAATGCCGCTGTAGCATTGCAGACGGAAAAAGCAAAAGGGACTTGGTTATAGCTACAGAACGTTTGCTCAAATTTATCGCGATAGCGTCCTTGAGTCAAAGGGTCGGCTGTTTGCATTGCTTCTAAAACAATGTTCACCTCATCCGTTGTGTAGTTGTGTCCTCTACCGCTAAAGGGAATTTTAAATTCCATTCCGTTACATCCTTGAAAAAATTTCTTTTACTTTTTCGTACGTTAAAATATTTTTATAATTGTCACCAAGTGCATTTGATAATGGCTTTTCATGAATAACAGTAGCGTTGTAAAGGGCTTGATATTCTTCTTCCCGTAGATTTTTGGCTATTCCTGAAGGGATGTTTATTCCTTGTTGTTTTGCCATCAAATAAAACTCTTCACATGCATCCGGATAAAATTCCTTCATTGCATTCATCGTGATACAATTTCCGATACAGTGATGGGTGTTGAGTACTACACTGAGCCCTGCAGAAAAAGGGTGTATAACTCCGACAAAACTGTTTGCTATTGCACAGCCACCAAGATATGAAGCAACCATAAGTTTTTCTCTGTTTTCGTCACTCATCATGTTATCGCTTAAAAATACTTCTCTACACAGTGTGATAGCCTGCTGTGAGAAGGCATCTCCTATCGCATTTCTGTATCTTCCATTAAGAGATTCAATGCAGTGTATATAGGTGTCCATTCCAGTAAAAAAGTATTGCTCTCTCGGAACGGTTTTTGTCAAATTGGGATCTAAAATTAATTGATCATAGAGTGTGTAGTCGCTATTCATTCCTAGTTTCAAACCATTTAATGAATTGGTCATTACACATGTCCTACTTGCTTCAGCTCCGGTGCCTGAAATGGTTGGTATCCCTATTTTATAGATTGCAGGATTTTTGACAAGATCCCATCCTTGATACTCTTCAGCATTACCTACATTGGTTAGTAAATTAGCAACTGCTTTGCCCGTATCTAAAGTACAACCTCCGCCTATAGCAATAATTACGACAGGGGAAGCTTTATTTTTTTGGATAAGGAGATCTCGAAAAGCGTTAATATGACTTGTTTTTGGTTCATCAATAGTTTGTACAAAAAAAATCTCATCTTGATTTTTCAGAGGTAACTGTAGTAAAAGTGTACTCTCCTTAAAGTATTCGTCAATGTAGTAAATACAATAGCCTTGATCTGCATTTTTTAGACTAAGGATAGTTTCAAGCTGCTCTAATGCACCTTTTCCAAAAGTGTAATGGAGTATATTTTTAGAATTTTTCATTTATTTTAAATCCCATGATCTTAATTTCCTACAATTTGCCCATTTTCTAATTTATATATGGTATCACATCTTTCTATTGTACTTAATCGATGCGCTATGATTATTAATGTCTTATCACCGCTAAGATTATATATTTCATCCATGATTTTAGTTTCGGTTTCTATATCAAGTGCGGATGTTGCTTCATCTAAAACTAGTATTTCAGGATCACCATATAAAGCACGGGCTATTCCGATCCTTTGTTTTTGACCACCGCTAAGCTGTATGCCACCTTCTCCGACGCGCGTATCTAGACCATCTTTGGATAGTAGAAAATCATAAATATTTGCTTTTTTTAAAGCATTTATTAGTTTTACTTCATCAAAATTTTTACCAAAAGAGACATTCTCCGCAACTGAACCATCAAATAAGTAAATAGATTGGGGAATATAGCCTATTTTTGTTCTCCATGATTTAATATTATGTATAGTTACATCTTTGTCATCAAGGATGATTTTCCCTGTACATGGTTTATAGATACCTATAATTATATCAACCAAAGTAGATTTACCGCTTCCGCTTTCACCAATAAATGCAATTTTCTGACCTTTGTTGATGAGTAGATTTATGTTTGTAATAATATTATTATTACCGTTGTAGCTAAAACTAATATTTTTAAGAGAGATACTTTTTTCAAAATCGATATTTTCAGTACCTTCACATTCGATTTCGTACATTAAATCAGTGTGGACAAGATCTAAAGATTTATAATGAAATAATATATTATTATAATTAGTCATCATACGATTTATAGCGGGGAGCATTCGATAGAGAGCGAGGGCATACATAGAAATAATAGGTATGACAAAAGCAGCATTCTGATAAATATATAAGATGTAGATAACAACAGCAATAAGTGAGGAAAACCCAATGGCTTCGAGTATATTTCTTGGAATGCTTGCAAACGTCGCATTGATTACATTGGCTTTTGAAAATCCACGGCTTGCTTCCCCGAAGGAATCTAAGATCATTTTTTCATTTCCAATAAGTTTTAGCATTTTAAAGTTACCAAAAGTTTCACTAAGAATGCGATAAAATTTTTCTTGTACATTGGCTCTTTTTTCGCCTTGAGTTTTAATAACCTTTGACAATATTTTAGTAAGAAGAATTATTTTAATAGTTAAAATTAAACTTAATGCTAATGTCATTTTCCAATTAACTAAAAAAAGAAGAATGTATAAAAATGTTACCGTAAACAACTCCGAAACCAATGTTAACGAGTTTTGAATAAGCCCAGTGAGATTGCTTGCTTCAGTAATTATAGTTTTTGTAAGGACTCCAGTATTCCGCTTGGCAAATTCTTTGTAGGGTAAGGCGATATATCCCTGAAAGAGTTTAAAAGCGAATTGGTGGTAACTGCCATATGCAAATCGGTTTAATAAATAGGCATAAATTAAATTATACAATGATCTAAAAATATAAAAACTAATAAGAATAAATCCAAATGTAATAATAAATGTATTCTTATCTTTAAATCCAAGTAGATCGTATATTTCTTTATAGTAACCATTTTCTATGAGGGCAGGGTTGGAAGCAATTGAAATAAAAGGCATGATTGCTGATATTCCAATAGTTTCAATTAAAGAAAGTAGAATTGACATTAATAATAGTACTAATAAAAATCTCTTATTTTTTAAAGTAAGAAGAGAGTGGAGCTTCCTAACATAATTAATCATTTAATATGTTTTTCCTTAACTTTAAAAAATAAATACGTAGTTAAGATAAATTTTATATTTATTGACACATACATTAAACATGAAGAACTTTAAATTTTTCAAGTTCATCCAGTTTTTCCCATGGGTAATCACTTTGTCCTACTTGTCCGCGACTTGCTACATCGGCATAAAGAAATGTCTCTTCACTTGGGTGATCGAGATCAAATTTACGAGTAATCCAGTTTGGTGTAAGTGAAAAATTATCATGTACAAAGGAGGAGAGAATATCATCATTGACACCGGCTATACAGGTACCGCTGGTATCCACAGCGACGGAAGTCGGTTTGGCAACCCCGATCGCATAGCTGATTTGAACGATTGCTTTTTTAGCAAGACCTGCAGCGACGATGTGTTTGGCAATCCAACGTCCGGCGTAAAGACCGGATCGGTCTACTTTGGTATAGTCTTTAGAGCTTTGAGCACCGCCGCCTATAGGCGCGTAACCACCAAAGCTGTCAACGATGAGTTTACGTCCCGTCAAACCGCTGTCATGGAGACTGGAGTGGGAGACATATTTACCGGTCGGGTTGATATGGATGATACACTCTTTAGGATCGAAGAGATTGGTCGGTAGACCAGTATCGAGGATCAATTCCATAATGAGTTCACGTACTTGTTCGATATTCATCGTGTTGACACATGGAGCGGAGACGACGATAGTATGGATTGACTGCGGATTGCAGATTTCAAAATTATCTTTGACCCCGTAATCCATGGTGACTTGGGTTTTAATATCAACACCGAGTTTATGAGGATGAGCGAGTGCGTAGTGATACACTTTTTCCATCAGCATCCGCGCATAGGTAATAGCACTTGGCATATAGTTTGCCGTTTCGCAGTCGGCATAGCCGAACATGATTCCCTGATCCCCGGCACCGGTTTCGCCGTCTTCTTGATCGACCCCCTGATTGATATCCGGAGACTGGCGATTTAGGAGAACTTGGACTTCTACATCATCCGGATGGAGGCACTCTTCGCGGGTGAAGTGAGGATGACCGTTGTAGCCTATTTTTTTAAGTGCATCGAGTGCAATATGTTTATATTCTTTGGTACTCAGTTGTACGCTAGAAGTGACTTCACCTCCGATAATGACATGCTTTCCTGCAACAAATACTTCACTCGCGACACGGCTTTTCGGATCACCGATAATGAGGCGATCAACGATACTATCAGCAATGATATCGGCACATTTATCGGGATGCCCGGACTTACAACTTCAGAGGTGAATAGATACATAAATAGTTATTTCCTTACATTATGTTTTATGACAACACTAAAAACAGATTATAAGATATTTTAACTGAAGAGAAATATTTTTCCTTAGACTGATTGGTATACACTAGCGTATAATTACGGTAAAAAAGGGTTTTTGTGTGCGGAGTATTCGGAATTATCGGTGGTTATAATCCAAAAAAAGCGCGTGAAGCACTCCGACTACTCTCTCACAGAGGGGATGATCATTGCGGTATTATTGAGCAAAAAAACCTTTTTTTAGCTCATCAGCGACTTTCGATCACCGATACACACTCGCGTTCTCATCAGCCGATGAGAAGGGGAGAGGTTGTTATCAGTTTTAACGGAGAGATTTACAATCATCTCGCACTTCGAAAAGAGCTAGGGCCTCAAAAATGGGAAACGGAGAGTGACACTGAAGTGATCCTGAGGGCCTATGAAACATGGGGAGTTGCGTGTCTTGAACGTTTTGAAGGGATGTTTGCATTTGCCTTGATTGATGGGGATAAATGCTATTTGGTTCGAGACCGTTTTGGGAAAAAGCCCCTTTTTTATCATCAGGCTAAAGGGGCGTTTGTCTTCGCCTCAGAGATCAAAGCGATCAAACCATTTTTATCCTCAGTGCAAATGAATAATGAGGCACTGCATTCATACCTTTCGTTTTTAGCGCCGACTCCCCCTCATACGTTTTATGAGGGGATTGAAAAATTGGAATCAGGCGAGTGGCTCTGTGTAGAACACGGTACCATCACCAAGCACCGCTATTATGATCTGCTAAATAGTCCCGCTTCAATGATTCTCGATGGAGACGAAGCATTGCGGCGGATTGAAGAGGAGCTACATCGCTCTGTTTCGATGCGACTCGATACGGAAGCCCCGATGGCCGCACTTCTCTCGGGCGGTTTGGACAGTGCTATGATTTGTGCAATAGCCTCAGCACAAGGCAAAAAACTCCCCGTCTTTACCCTCGGATATGATGAATACGGTGCCTATGATGAGCGTGCAAATGCGGCAATAACCGCAAAATATTTGGGGCTGGAGCATACCGAAGTGATCATTTCACAAGATGATTTTCATGAACATTTGGACGATTTACTGATTCATATGGATGAACCGCTTAATGATCCCGCGGCATTACCCCTGTATCTGCTGATGAAAAAAATCAGCTCGAAAGGGTACAAAGTCGTCCTAAGCGGTGAAGGTTCGGATGAACTTTTTTTAGGGTATCGTCAATATTTCGAGTATCTCGACATCGAAAAAGCGGCATCACTACACCATAAAAATTGGCTCAAGAAATATTTTCACAGTCATTTTTCGATGAATCGCGAATGGGAGTGGTACAAACGGGTGTTTGACGAGACACTGTTGTTTCGTACGTCGGGGGAGAAATTTACCGATTTACAGCAAAACAAGCTTTTTCGCCGCAATGTTCGAGATAACGAATCGCTCCGATTTTTACAGACATATCGAGACGAATTTGAGCAAAGCACCCACAGTGATCCGAGCCTATGGTACAGCATGATTGATCTGAAACTCTTCGTTGGAGAGCATTTCCTCACCAAACTCGATCGGGTTTCGATGGCCCATACCCTCGAAGCGCGTACTCCATTTTTGGATCATCACTTGGCCGAAACGGTACTCTCTGTTGACCCGCGTCTGTGTATTGGCGGTGGGGAGAGTAAAACACTTCTCAAACAAATCGCCCGAAATTATCTCAGCGATGAGATTATCGACCGAAAGAAGAAAGGGTTTGCTAATCCTTATATGGAGTGGCTGATTGGTACGGGGCGCATTGATCTGATACGGGAAGTGAATGAGAAGACGGGATTGTTTTATCCCGAAGTGATTGAAGAGTATTTGGATTTAGCGCGTCGAGGGAAATTTAAACAACATGTGTGGGGGCTTTATGTACTGAGCCACTGGATCAATAGAGAGTTATTGTAATTTTTATGTTTCTGTAGAAGCAAGATATAGAGTTAAGAAAAATTTAATGTCGGGAAAAACATTCCCTCTGTATAGAGAGGGGAAGATTAGAGGCTGTGTGTTTTTTTGTATTCGATGATCATTGCATATGCTTCGTCTTTTAGCAACAATTTCTCTTTTTTGAGTTTTTCAAGTTCGAGATCACTCATCGGCACTTCACCGTTTTCAGCTTTGGTAATTTGGTTGTCAAGATCGTTATGGCGATCAAAAATTTTCAAAAAGTGGGCATTAGCCGCATCATTTTGTTTCATATGGGTGATAACATCGCGGTATTCGTGCAACATAGAGAGTCCTTGCGTGGAAATTTATCGCAATTGTACCACTAGTTATTTTAAAATCCGTGGAAGCGTGATCCCTTCTTGTCCTTGATACTTGCCACTTTTATCTTTATAACTGGTTTCGCACATTTCATCTCCTTGTAAAAAGAGCACTTGTGCAATCCCTTCGTTAGCATAGATTTTTGCGGGAAGAGGGGTAGTG
The DNA here is from genome assembly GCA_024635855.1 of Sulfuricurvum sp. The sequence continues at coordinate 11,682 of JAGXHZ010000046.1, read as the reverse complement.
TTGGAAATTTCAATCGTAATATGTCCTTCGAATTCAGGCTCGAAAGGGGTAACGTTAACGATGATACCGCAACGTGCATAGGTTGATTTGCCCAAACAGATTGCCAAAACGTCACGAGGAATCTTAAAAAATTCTACGGTACGTGCCAGCGCAAACGAGTTGGGAGGAACAATACACACATCACCGACGAAATCAACAACGTTCATATCATCAAAATGTTTCGGGTCTACAACGGTAGAATTAAGATTTGTAAAAATTTTAAATTCATTGGTCACACGGATGTCATATCCGTATGAACTAAGGCCGTAGCTTACGACTCCGACTCCCACCTGATCTTCGCAAAATGGGGATATCATCCCCTCATTTAATGCTTTTTCTCGAATCCATCCGTCGCTTTTGAGACCCATCTTCAATCCATTGTTAATTTTATTTATGGTAGTATAACACATCTATTAACCTACTTTTAGGAGCATTTTCCGATGGATATGAAACAAATTAAAGCCCTTTTGCAAGAGTTTGACGCAAGTACTCTTTCAAAATTAAAAATTACTCAAGATGCTTTTTCGATTGAGTTTGAAAAAAATATCGGTGTGGTTGCCGCTCCAGTTATGGCAGCACCCGTAGCGGTTGCAGCAGCGTCGACTGCAATAACAGTATCAGAAACAGTGTCTGCACCTGTGTATACCGGCGATATGATCGTTTCTCCAATGGTTGGGACATTTTATGCTTCTCCGTCACCGGATTCAGCGCCGTTTGTTAAAGTAGGCGATCGTGTGAAAAAAGGGCAAGTCATTGCGGTACTTGAAGCGATGAAAATTATGAATGAACTCGAAGCAGAGTTTGATTGTAAAATTGTCAGTGTTTTAGTGTCAGATGCTCAGGCTGTCGAGTACGATATGCCGTTATTCGCTGTCGAGAAGCTCTAACCATGGCGGAAATCAAACGTATTTTAGTCGCAAATCGCGGCGAGATTGCGCTTCGTGCTATCCGTACGATTAAAGAGATGGGTAAAGAAGCCGTAGCTGTTTATTCGACTGCGGATAAAGACGCTTCGTATCTTAAACTCGCCGATGCAGCAATTTGTATCGGTGCCGCCCCAAGTTCACAGAGTTATCTCAATATTCCTGCAATTATCGCTGCGTGTGAAATCAGCGGGTGTGATGCCGTATTCCCGGGATACGGATTTTTAAGTGAAAATCAACATTTTGTAGAGATATGTACTCATCACGGGATTAAATTTATCGGACCGACTCCTGAAGTAATGGTGATGATGTCGGATAAATCCAAAGCGAAAGATGTCATGATCGCGGCTGGTGTTCCGGTTGTTCCCGGTTCAGATGGTGCGATCAAAGATATTGCGGAAGCAAAAGTGCGCGCTAAAGAGGTCGGTTATCCGGTTATTCTTAAAGCGGCAGCCGGCGGTGGCGGACGCGGGATGCGTGTTGTCGAAGACGAAAGTTACATTGAAAATGCTTTTTTGGCGGCAGAAGCCGAAGCAATCGGTGCGTTCGGTGACGGTACGATTTATATGGAAAAATTCATTAAAAATCCTCGCCATATCGAAGTACAAGTCATCGCTGACGCTCACGGGAACGTACTTCATATCGGTGAGCGTGACTGTTCAATGCAACGCCGTCACCAAAAGCTGATCGAAGAATCACCCGCGGTGGCGTTGACTCCTGAAATTCGCGCGGAATTACACGCTTCAGCGGTACGTGCGACCAAATATATCAAATACGAAGGGGCAGGTACGTTCGAGTATCTTCTCGATGCCGATAAAAAATTCTATTTCATGGAGATGAATACCCGTCTTCAGGTTGAACATACCGTTTCGGAAATGGTGAGCGGTTTGGATTTGATCGAGATGATGATTCGTGTAGCCGAGGGAGAAACACTTCCTCCACAAGAGAGTGTTATCCTTACCGGGCACTCGATAGAATGTCGTATCACTGCAGAAGATCCGATTAAATTTTTACCGAGTCCCGGAAAAATAACGCAATGGATTGCACCAGGCGGACGCAATATCCGTATCGATACTCATGCACATGCAGGGTATATTGTACCTCCGACCTATGATTCGATGATCGGAAAACTGATTGTATACGGAAAAGATCGTGATGAAGCGATAGCGCGTATGCACCGAGCCCTGAGCGAATTTACGATTACAGGGATTAAAACAACAATCCCTTTCCACATGAAAATGATGAAGAATCCTGATTTCATCAATAACCACTTCGACACAAAATACCTCGAAAAGTACAACGGCTAAGTGCCGTTGTACTCTACACTTTTTACATACACTTTAAATTTTTTCTTAGTGAAATAGCAATATACTTAATGCATAACGATGTTATAACTTTATGCTATACATAGCACACAAGGGGTTGAGTTGAAAAATATGACCATTGCGCAAAAAGTGCATGTACCGTTGATTGCATCGATTGTAATCGGATTTGTTGTTGTTTTGATTAATTATTGGATATCAGTGGACCAAATTCGCAATGATATCTATACGGGTCAATCTAAAGAGATGGTGACCGTTTTTGATGAAGCGATTGAAGCCAAAAATAGCGTCGGTATTACCAATGCTATCGGTATTTCAAAAAACAGTGCCGTGGTGAATGGACTTATAAGCGGAGATCGTGAGGGGACATTAAAAAGTCTGAAGTCACTTTCTAAAGAGTACAAAGAGCACACTAAATTTGGAAATATCAAAATTCATGTCCATGATAAAGAGGTTCGCAGTTTTATACGTGTGTGGAAACCTGAGAAGTTTGGTGATGATTTAAGTAGTTTCCGTAAAACCATTTTAATGGTTAAAGAGACTCAAAAGCCTTTGGTAGCGATTGAAGTAGGTGTTGGTGGATTAGAACTTCGAGGTATTGCCCCTATTATCTCGGGTGGAGAATATGCGGGTTCGGTAGAGTTTATGCAAGGCCTTAATTCGGTGATTACTGACTTACGAAAGAATTTTGGAACAGAAATCGTTATAGCGCTTGATAACCGTTTTTTAGAGCATGCCCTTGAACTTCAAGATGCCCCTAAAATCGGTAAAAACTTTACCCTTGCAGTAAAAGAAGATACGGTTGATAAGGGATTCTTAGCAGAGTTGGGCAGTGCTGAATTTGATCCTAAAGCAGCTTCCTTTACAACAGAAAACTATTATGTTACCCCTATCGTTATCAAAGATTTTTCAGGAGAAGCTGTCGGATATGCTTTTTCAGCCAAAAAACTTGAAACCGTCGAAAACCTGATTAATCAGTCTGAAGACTCATTGCTGCGTCAAGTGATAATTATGACGATCATGGACGCAATTATCCTTATTTTACTCATAGTAATCGTACGCCGAGCGGTGACAGAGCCGATCCAAAATCTTGATGCGATTGCACAGGAGTTGGCGAGTGGAGATGCGGATATGAGCAAACGACTGCATGTCGCTTCTAATGATGAAATCGGTAAAGCGGCAACGAGCTTCAACGTTTTTATCGAAAAAGTTCAAACTATTGCCAATTTAGCCGAAGAGCGTGCTCGTGAAGCCATGAATGCAAAAGTACAATCTGAAGAAGAGATGGAAAAAAATGAGATGTCGTTGACTCTTGCGCGTCAGATGATTCAAGGATCCATTCACAATGCAGGCAATCTTAGAAATTCACTGGAGAGCAACATCCAAAATCTGTATGAAGTAAATACACTCAATCATGATACGGGAGATGTCGTTGACAGTGTGAGCAGTCAAACGGATGAGATTATGAGCAGTATGTCAAAAATTACTGAGATGATTAATGACTCACGCGCCAATTCCGAACAGCTTAATCATAACGTGAGCGAAATCTCAAACGTTATTACCTTAATCAAAGACATCTCTGATCAAACAAACTTGCTAGCACTTAATGCGGCGATTGAAGCGGCGCGCGCGGGAGAGCACGGTCGAGGGTTCGCCGTTGTTGCCGATGAAGTGCGTAAATTGGCGGAGCGAACACAAAAAGCGACCAGCGAAGTGGAAGCGAATATTAGTGTCCTGAAACAAAATTCGGTAGGGATGCTGGAAAATAGCGAGCGGGTTGAAGAATATGCTCTTGATTCATCCCAAAAACTCGATCAGTTTAAAACAGTCATGGGACAATTGATTCAAAATGTCGAAAAGATTAAAGAAGACAGTGAATCGATAAGTCATAAAATATTTACTAATATGGCAAAAATTGACCATATGATTTTCAAAAATAATGCTTATTCTGTAGGTTTTGAAGGAAAAACAGAGCACGTATTTAGTGATCATCACTCCTGTGCACTCGGAAAATGGTATGAGAACGGTGATGGGAAATCGGTATTTGCTTCCCATCCTGCCTATTCAAAAATAGCAGAACCGCATAAAAAGGTTCATGAAGAGGTGAAAAAAGCGATGCAATTGCTGAGTGATGATCCGATTCGACATGCAAAAGCGATTGCGGGATGTTTTGAAGCAGCTGAGAAAGCGAGTATAGAGCTTTTTGATATTCTGAATGAGATGGTGGCTTGATAGCCACCCTTTTAATTACGGAAGACGTAAAACTTTGATATCTGCACTAAGGCGAAGTCGCGTAAAATAATCATTTAATACCTGATTTCGTTTTTCACCTAAAATTGCATTCGCTATTTGAGGGCGAACCGCTTCAATATTTTCAGTAACAACGTTTACTTTATCCCGCATGTAAAAAGACATAAAACCGTTTTGTCCGTTAGGGAGGATAGTACTAAAACTTCCTTCCGGAATTTTGTTGAGGATTTGTGCCAACTGAGGGTTTATTTTTCCAAAAGAGATATTCTCCTCTTTCATCTGGATATTTTCGATATGGCGCATTGGATCGGAAATTTGCATCGCAAGAGCTTCTTTAGACTTGGACGTGTAGGTTGTGACGGCAAAACTCTCAGGGCGTGAGAATTCGTCTAAATGGAGTTGATAGTATTCATTCTCTTCTTCTGCACTCGGCTGAGCCATTTTTGAAAATGCGATGGCAGAGTAGAGTTTTTGCCCTTTGATCGTCTCTTCTACTTTAGCTTTAAGATCTTTTTCACTGAGACCGCGTACCGTTTGCATCGCATTTAAAAACTGCTCCATAGAGAGATTGTTCTGAGCTGCCATACGTGTGAGTTCTTCATTGATTTCTACGGAGGTAACTGTGATCTTTTTCTCTGCCGCTTCAAGCTGCTCAAGCTTTTTTCGGATGAGGGTATCGGCACTCTGGCTTGCATTCGTACCGCTTTGTTTCATCTCCTGTTGTACCTCATAGAGGGTAATAGGGGTATTTTTAACTAAAACGCTCACGCCACCGATGGGGGCGCTCCATAAAAAAGTAGATAAAACAACCGAAAGTGTGAGAGAACGCATTCATGCTCCTGAGTCAAAGTTTTCTATTTTACCCGCTTTTAACATAGCCTTAACTAAAATTGCGCAATTGCATCCAAGAAGGATTTTACTATGGTAGTAACCAGATTTGCCCCAAGCCCTACGGGATATCTTCATATCGGCGGATTACGCACGGCACTGCTGAGTTATCTTTGGGCGCGCCGCAACAACGGGAAGTTTTTGCTCCGGATCGAAGATACCGATTTTAGCCGTAACGATGAAGCCGCAGCATTGGCAATCGTGGAAGCGTTTAAATGGGTGGGACTAGAGCATGATGGGACAATCGAGTACCAATCGAGCCGTTTGTCGATCTACCAAGAGTATGCTCAAAAGCTCCTCGATAGCGGAAAAGCGTACAAATGTTACATGAGCCGCGAAGAACTCGATGCTTTGCGTGAAGAGCAGATGGCGCGTAAAGAGAGAGCAAAATACGACAACCGCTACCGCGATTTTATAGGGACACCACCGGAGGGACGTGAAGCGGTTATCCGTATTAAAGCTCCATTGGAAGGTTCTATTACCGTACACGACGGGGTCAAAGGGGATGTTGTTTTTAATGTTGCCGATATCTTGGATGATTTTATTATCGCCCGTGCTGACGGTACCCCGACCTACAACTTCGTGGTAGCCGTCGATGATGCATTGATGGGGGTCACCGATGTTATCAGAGGTGATGATCACCTCTCCAATACCCCAAAGCAGATTGTCGTCTATGACGCGCTCGGCTTTACACTACCGCGCTTTTTTCATGTTCCTATGATCCACAACCATGAGGGTAAAAAACTCTCCAAGCGTGACGGTGCAACGGATGTGATGATGTATAAAGAGATGGGATATACCCCTGAAGCGTTGCTCAATTTTCTTGTCCGTTTGGGATGGAGTCACGGCGATCAGGAAATTTTCTCAATGGCGGAGATGTTGGAACTTTTTGATCCGAGTGATATTAATCGCTCTGCATCGGTTTACAACGTCGAGAAACTCGATTGGCTCAACAGCCACTACATCAAAAATATGTCCAACGACAAACTGTGCGATCTTCTGGAGTTTCACGGGGTGATGCTCGTAAGCCATGATAAACGGGAAATCTTGCTTGATGCACTAAAAGAGCGTGCCAAAACATTGGTCGAGATGGCAACGCTTATCAATGAGATTTTGGTACGCCCTGCCGCGTTTGATGAAGCGGCACTGAAAAAAGGGTACAAAGAGGAGTCTCGTGCGATTCTGGAAGCTTTTGCGGAAGCTCTTAAAAACGGCACAGAGCTTCATCTCCCGAGTGATTATCATCATGTGATGGAAGCGGTTGTCGCGCAGTTGGAGATCGGTTTCGGAAAAATCGGTCAGCCGTTACGTGTCGCACTGATGGGGAAACTCTCAGGACCGGGACTTGACACCGTTATGGCGATCATCGGTGTCGATGAGACGTTGGCGCGGATTGATGCGCTTATAAAGTACTAATATCTAATCTTTCCGAGGGAGGGATTTAATCCCTTCTTTTTTGCCGCTTTCACAAATCTTTTATACCCCTTTTCCTCTTTGACTCCCACTTTATAACTGATAAATTTTAGATAATGGGTGATTTGAGCAGGGCTGAGGTTACTTTTGCGAGACGCTTCCATCAAGATATAATAGGGAATTTTCACCTTTTTAGAAACAAACGCGCGGCTGAGACGGCGAAGCTCGTCGCTGTGATGATGGGTGCACAGCAGGGCAAAGACGAACGGAAGTCCTGTGCGCTCATACCAAAGCCCCCCCAGATCGATATGCTCCCCTCCGCTGTAATAGTAGCGAAGCGCTTTGTCTCCGATTAGTACCTCTCCATAAACGTCGAGGATTTGAGCAAGGAGGTTGGACGTCGCCGAATCCTCATCCGCTTTATCGGCATTGGGGAGAGAGAGGACACTGAGAACTTCGCGCTGTGCGACGATCCCGACTCCGAAGTGATGACAATTTTTGGCGGTGATACTGGAGATAAACGCCGCATCGATTCGGCGCATAGCAAACTCACGGTTGAGAGCAGAGGGGACACCTTTGTGATAATGGAGGCTTTGGTGAAATCGGGTGCTTCGAGCATAGCGTTTGATAAAGACGTGAAAAGGGAGGAGATTTATAAAATCAATTTTTCCGAAAATCAAGCTATCTCCTCTTAGAAAATAAGAGGTGTATTATACTAACTCGTGGCTAACAAGGGACTGTTATTGTGGATTCGATATAATCATCCCAATAAATATCTTCTCAAAGTGACATAGAATAATGGTAACAATCGAATTTTTAGGGCCGATCCAAAAGGCACCGCTAACATTGGAAGCATCATCATTGCGTGATGTGGCCGAGGCATTGAAAAACGACAGTGAAATGGCGCAGTGGTTAGAGAACTGTGCGGTAGCGGTCAACGATACACTGGTTGCAACCCTCGATACACTGCTCAAAGACGGTGATAAAGTTTCGCTTCTCCCTCCGGTGTGCGGTGGATGAGTATGGTAGAGCTTTATGAGGGGGCATTGAATGTCCCTGAAATCATCACCCGATGGTATGCTGAAGAAGCGCAATTCAACTACGGTGCCTATATCCCTTTTATCGGAACGGTACGTGAGGAAGACGCATTTGAGGGACTGAGTTTCGATGTGTATGAGCCGATTTTGTCCAGTTGGTTTGAGGCGTGGCAAGTCAAGGCGCAAGCTCTCGGAGCAAAGCTTAAAATGGCACATAGTCGAGGTGATGTACTAGTGCATGAAAGCTCCTATATCGCGGCAGTATTTTCCCCGAAACGACGTGTTGCACTCGAGATGATCGAGCAGTTTGTTGAGGACTTTAAAGCTTCCGCTCCGATTTGGAAATACGATCTTAAAAACTCTCAGCGCCTTTATGCGGCGGATCGCTCTACCGCGATTGTAGGGGCAGGGATTCTGGGAGGAAAGCAATGATTTCATATGAGACCTCTCAAAATATGATTAGTCTTCTCAGCATCGGCAACGTCCGAAGCGAGCGTATTTTTCTCTCCTCTGCGTTGGGTCGTATTTTGGCCGAAGATATTGTGGCGGATGGCGATTATCCCAGCCACCCAACGTCGGCAATGGACGGCTATGCGATCCTTCACAGTGATTTAGATGAGTATGAGTCGCTCGAAATTCTGGGTGACAATCCCGCCGGAGCCGACGAAATCGGCGGTGTGATGAGCGGGGCGTGTATCAAAACCTTTACCGGTTCATTGATGCCAAAAGGCTCTGATACCCTCATTCCGATCGAAAACGTTCGTGTTGAAGGTTCCTCTATCATCATCGAAAAATCGGTTCCGCACAGATTTGCCGTCCGTCCGGTCGGGGAAAGCTACCGTGAGGGGGAAGTCTTAATCGCGCGCGGAACGAAAATCGGGTTTGCCGAGATCGGCGTATTGGCGGGGATTAACCGTGTGATGGTTCGTGTCGCTCAGCGTCCCCGTGTGGCGATCATCGCGACGGGGAGCGAGATCCTTGATATCGGGGAAGAATCACGCCATGCGGGACAGATTCGAAGTTCCAACAGCTATACTCTCCAAGCCCTTGTGGATGCTCTCGGCGGAGAGAGTGTGCAGATGGGGATCGTAGGAGATGATAAAGCGGCAATTATGGAGCGGTTCGAAGAGGCACTTCACTCATCGGATATTATCGTCAGTACGGGCGGGGTAAGTGTCGGAGATTACGATTTCGTCAAACACATCGTCCCGAAACTCGGTGCCGAGGTGATTTTTAAGGGTGTCAATATCAAACCGGGTCAACACGTCATGGTGGCGCAGAGGGGAGAAAAGTTTATTATCTCTTTACCGGGATTTGCTTACTCCTCAACGGTCACGTTTATCCTCTACGCGGCACCGCTCATAGCCCGTATGCTTGGGGTTGAGAATCCCTACGATGTGATCGAAGCGACCCTCAAAGTACCGTTTGCCAAACGCTCGAACAAAAGTGAATTCACGGCGTGTAATCTGAGTTTTGTCGATGGGCGTTATTGGGTCGATTTCGAGGGGAAAAAGACAGGAAGCTCAGCGATTTTGACGAATCTTCTCGGAAATGCTGGATTGATGATCTGTGGTGAAGAGGATGGAGATTTGGAAGCGGGGACGCTCGTTAGAGTGATAAAGTTGTAAAGAGCTTGTCATCCTGAACTAGATTCAGGATCTTAGATTGCGGATCTACCCTAAAGGGCACGTGGAGTCCGCAATGACCAATTATTTCACTATCTTCGCTTTAATGTCCTCTTCTTCGATTAACTCTTTGCGGTATTTTACCACTACGATATTTTCGGTCTCATTGATATACCACTCCGCGATATGCTCATGTTCCAAACCGTTTAATTTTTCCATATCGACATGATCCATCGAGATATAGAGATGGGAATAACGGTGCGGATTTTGCATTTTAAATGTCCACAATAGCCACAAGGTTGTTATAACGATAAGTCCGATCGCTAAAGTCTCACGGTTGGAGTATTGAAGCGCGATACCGGCTACGGCACCCCCGATAAAAGTCATAAAATAGGCAACACCATTAGCAATCCCTAATGCCGCCCCTTTTTGGTGGACTTTGGCATATTTGCTGATCATCGATTGAACGAGCGGCTCCATCATGTTAAATGCCATAAAAAAAGCGATGACTCCGAGGACAAATTCCCAGCTTTTCGTCGCAAATCCCATTAGGGTGAATGAGACAATAAACAAGACGATAGAGAGCAAAAATATTTCGCGCGGTTTGTTGTATTTTTCACCGAATACCGCCGCAGGTCCCATAGCGATAAGCCCCATGAACATGGCAGGAACATAAACCTGCCACAGCTCTTTGGCTTCCCATTTGAAAACACCCGCATTGTCCAAAAGCAAGATAGGGATGAGGACGAATGCAACGGTCATCAACCCTTTTTGCATCCCGTTGGTGATAATCATACTCAGGAGATTCGGATCTTTGAGGATATCAGCCGTTGTAGTGGTCGAGTGGTAGATATGATGGATACGCGGAGGGGTAGGGACTTTGGTAAAGAGTACCAGCATTGCTAAAATAGAGAGTACCGCAGTGATCCAAAAGAGGGATGCGACACCTGCGTATGCACTGATAACAGGACCCGCAGCCATAGCCAGAGCGAAACTGATTGCGATGGTTCCCCCCATCAGCGCCATAGCTTTTCCACGGGACTCTTCATGAACAAGATCGCTGATCATGGCGGGGATAACGGCACCGATTGCTCCCGCACCTTGTAAAAAGCGTCCTGCCATAAGGGTATAAATATCGGTACTTACGGCACAGATGATGGAACCGACCAAGAAAATAACGAGTCCGACGAGGAGTGTCGGTTTACGGCCGATACGATCGCTCATTACCCCGAACGGGACTTGGAAAATGGCTTGGGTGAGGGCATATCCACCGACGATAACACCGACCAAAAACGGCGTAGAACCTTCGAGATTTAAGGCATAGGCAGAGAGTACCGGAAGAACGAGAAAGAGACCGAAAAATCGGAGTGAAAGGATCGCGGAGAGTGGGAGAACTGTTTTAAACACGTTGTCACCTTAAATGAGCTAAAATTTTCGTCATTATAGTACATTCGCTTTTTAGGCGGATGGCCCTGAAAATATTGCTAAGACTAATCTAAGGAATGAAATGAAAGTTGTACTGGCCACTTCCAATAAAGGAAAAGTACGTGAGATTATTGAATTGCTTCATGATCGGGAGGTTTTTCCTTATACCGAGCTGATAGAGGGGTTTGAAATCATTGAAGACGGTGATACCTTTAAAGAAAATGCGTTGATTAAGGCTCGTGCCGTTTATGCGGCATTGGGTGATTCCGAGGCGATCGTGATTGCCGATGATAGCGGTATCAGTGTCGATGCATTGGACGGTGCCCCGGGGATTTACAGCGCCCGTTACGGCGGAAAGGGTGCGAGTGATCGGGATAATCTTCTGAAACTGGTAGAGGCGCTAAAAGAAAAAGGTTTAAATACTTCTCACGCTTACTATACGGCGGCGATTGCGATTGTGTCGCGCGAAGGGGAGAACTGTGTTCATGGATGGATGCACGGAGATGTGATTACGCAGTTACGGGGCGAGAACGGTTTTGGATACGATCCGATCTTTATCCCGAGCGGATATGATCAAACACTTGGAGAATTACCGAACGATGTGAAAAAAGGGCTTTCGCACCGCTCCAAAGCGTTGGAGTTGGCGAAGATTTTGATTGATCAGATTAAGTTTTTACGCTCTCACGCCGGAAGCGTTGCCACGAAATAGAAGAAGATAACCCCGACAACGATTCGATAAATCGCAAACGGGGTAAAGGTG
>JAGXHZ010000045.1 GCA_024635855.1 Sulfuricurvum sp. | reverse complement strand
TTCACCAATCCAAACATTATTTCCAATCACAATTGCTCCCTTAGACACTAGCGGTTGCGTGCGACGAATTCTATGAAAAGCATTGCTGTTTGTTTCCCCATGAGTATGATCGCTGATTAAAACATTACTTGATATAAGCGTGTCATTACCAATTGTAATAGAATTTATGCATGCTATATGACAATTGAAATTTATAGTCACATTATTTCCAATTATAAGTATGGGGGAATATCGATAACCAAAATATTCATCGTGCGCACCAATCCAGCAACGGCTTTGAATAGATACATTATTTCCAATGACGATGTGCTCTGCACCATGGAGAATAAGATAAGGATTGACAGATAAATTGATTCCTGCACTTTTAAATTGTCTTTGTATGGCAAATGTGTATATTTTGTAAAAGAAGAGTGTTTTGGCATATTGAAGTACTCGATACGGATAGAGCCATGAAAGAAAAAGCACTGATATATTTAAAATATATCGAATATTTTTTTTCATGAATTAGCCCCTTTTGCTATTAGCAATTTAATTTTTTTTCTCTTGTTATTCCCAAAAAAAGTAATTATCATAATTCCTGCAATTTGTAAAAAGAGTTTAGGTGTTATTGAGAGTATAAAAATAAACACTATGGGAATATCTATGGTTAACTTAAATAGGTATCTGTACTTTTTAAATGTTGTATAGGTTAATATTTCGTGTAATCGGAGAAGAATTAGACTCTTTATCGTAAATAAAGTAGAAACTTCCCCAAAATCCATAATACATTTCATCTTATTTTCAATACTATAAGTCGGTGGCAGAGAAAATATAAAATTTGTCCATTTTTCGCAACCTATCTCAAATGCTTTGGAAGTAAGACTCCAATTTATTTTTTGAAGAGATGGGTGAATAAGACTTTGCACAGATAGAGTCTGAACCCATTGAATACAAAAGGGACGATATGCAATATCTTCTAAAATAACCCCTGTTTGAATAAAATAGGTATCATAATATCGTCTAAAGCTACCATTATTAATGAGAGATTTATGATAAACCAAGCAACTCAAACAGGGCATAAGTGCACCAATATCATGCAGCAATGCATTATGATCTTGATAGTCTTGTTGAATAATATCTGTTATTCTATTAGCTAAATTAAAAATAAATGCGTCATAATTTTGATCTTCTTTCGAAATAACAGCTAAAAGGTATTGAATTCCATTCGATGGGATTTGATAGGTGTCTCCCAAAAGCCAAACGTACTCTGACTGCGGAAGTTTTAGAGCAATTTCAAAATTTATTTCACCAATATTACGCTCATTACAAAAATAGTGAATTAATGAATATTCTTGTTGCCATTTCTCAACAACTTCTTTAGTAGAATCGGTAGAGGCATTATCAGAAATATAAATCTGCACATTATAAGCTCTTGCTAAAGGAATATGAATTTCAAGAGAATAGTCTAAAAAATCAGCGCGATTATAGGTAGGGATTGTGATAGATAAGAGGGTGTTTGGAATCATTTTATTTTAGTATTCTCAATCCTATAAGTTTTCCCACACCCCTCAATCGTACTCAACCGATGGGCAATCACAATTAATGTTTTATTAGCGCATATTTTATAGATTTCTTCCATAATCTTCGCTTCGGTATCGCTATCAAGAGCACTGGTTGCTTCATCCAGTACTAAAATCTCAGGTTCATTATAGAGGGCTCGAGCGATGGCGATTCTCTGACGCTGACCGCCGCTGAGTTTGATACCTCCGTCACCCACCATGGTATTTATTCCCTCATGGTTTGATTCCAAAAACTTCAAAAGAGAAGCTTGAGCGAGAGATTCTTTAATTTTATCGTTATCAATAGGTTTTCCGAAGGCGATATTTTGAGCTACTGTACCGGCAAAGAGATAAATGCTTTGGGGGATATAGCCTACTTTGCTTCGCCATGCTTTGATATTGCTTTCATCTAATGGTATAGAATCTATGGTAATAGTGCCACTTTTGGGGCGATAAAGTCCGATAATGAGATCGATAAGGGTTGATTTACCGCTGCCGCTTTCACCAATAAAGGCAATTTTATCCCCTTGGTGGATGGTAAGGGAAATATGGTCTAAAATGGGTCTGGCTGGGTTGTATTCGAAATAGACGTGATCCAACTGGATTGAGTGCTTAAAGGTGATGGGAAGATCACCAAAATTTTCAGGGTCATACATCAGATCATTATGGATAATATCCAAAGAACTTTTATAAAAAAGAATTTGATTGTAGCCCAATAGAATACGATTGGCAGAGGGCATCAGACGATACAGCCCCAGCACAAACATCGAAATGAGTGCCATCGTTCCTGAAATGTCATTTTGGTATTTATAAACAAGATAAATGACCATAAATATAATGATTCCAAATCCAAGAGCTTCTAAAAAAAGTCTAGGAAAGTGAGCAAGTGTTTCGTTTCGGATATTAGCTTGCGCATAACCGCTGCTGGCATGATCAAATTTTTTGAGAATTTGTTCGGTATTAGAGGTAAGTTTCATCATTTTAAAGTTACCCAGAGAGCTTTGGATGATTTCAAAAAATTTCTTTTGATGTTCTTCGCGAGAGACTCCTGCTTTTTTAATAGAGCGAGATACGGTCGTGATGAGAAAAAAGGCGTTGACGAGCAAGATTGTACTAATAAGTAGCGTAATTTTCCAGTTGATGTAAAGCATGATAGAATAGATAAAAATGACCACAAAGACTTCACTAAGCATCAGTAAAAGACCGGAAATTAGATTCGTCATATTCTGGGCTTCATTAATAATAGCTTTACTGAGATCTGAACTGTTTTTATCGATGAAGGATCGGTAGCTCATCCCAAGATAATTTTCAAAAAGTCGGTAGGCAATGAGGTGATAGCGCCCTTTAGAAAATTTGGCTAACAGATAAAAGTACCCGAGATTGAGGATAGAGCGTAAAAAATAAAAGATTAAAAGGGCAATTCCAATAGCTATGACAAAATCAATATCGCTATTAAAATGAAAAAAAGTATAAATTCCCTCTGTATAAGTATTAGTATGAATGTTGGTAAAGTTACTGGCTATATTTATAAACGGGAGAATGGCTCCTACTCCAATCATCTCTATGAGCGAGACAATAATGGAGATAAAAACCAAAATAAAAAGAAATTTTTTATCGTGTTCGGTTAAAATAGAGAAAAGCTTAGTAAAAAAAAGCCTCATTTCTTTCCTGCACGAGTACAATAATCTTTTGCGATAAGAAGCCGTTCTTTATGCCCGGTATTTGCCAACGCTTCAGGGACAACATTTCGCAAATAATATTCGACGTATTTGCATAGATTGATATCCCCTTGTATACCCGCCTCAGTTTTGAATTTTTGGATGCCATGGGAGCGTTCAGAGTTGCGAAAGAGTGCTTCGTTGAAAGCAAATCCAAAATAGTTAAGGGATTCGGTGTATTGGTGGGTTAGTTTTTCTTTAATTTCATAGAAATACTTGAGAAACTCTTCGCGGTGCAGATCTTCAAACGCTTTTAGATTGGTTTGGTGTTCTTCGAGCTCTTTACGGTGTGTTCCGATAAAATGGATGGTGTCTACTTGTTCTCGGCGGACTTTTTTGAGTCCATGTTCAAATTCATTATGAGCTTCCGGAGGAATATTTCCGATTTGCTTCTCCATAATATCTCGTTTGGCAGTTACAACTTGTTCTTTGGCAATGAGCATTTGCAGCTCGCCTTTTAAGGTATCAAACTCTTTTTTTTCATGCATATACGATTCTTGTGCGCAGAGAAAATCTTTGGTATAGATTTTTTGAACGTGTTGGCTGCGCTGTTCGAAGTCACTGTAATTCTGGTTTAAATAGCGAATGGTGTTGAACTGGCTGACGAGTTCTTGATTGTAAATGGTGGGATCAATGTCTTTAAACATTCCAGCTGCGGAATAGATGAACTCTTTAAAAACATCAAAACGAAAACGTTCATCGAAATCAAAACCGATGGCGTTAAAATATTTTTTGACTACTTTAATATCATTGGCAAAGAAATCAAGGACAATTTGTTTTTGAGAAATAGAGACAGGTATCATCGTATTGCGTTCTTTGAATAAAAATGTGATTTTCTTATGATAGCGTATAATACTGAAAACTTTAATATTAAGGGGCCTTCTGGTGTGTGGAGTATTTGGAATTATAGGTGATTATACTCCCGCAAAGGCTCGCATGGCTTTGGCGACTTTGCGTCATCGCGGACGGGATCATTGTGGAATCATTGAGCAGAAAGGTTTTTTCTTGGCCCACCAGCGGCTCTCAATTACGGATAATCATCACAGGGCTCATCAGCCGTTACAACACAAAACACTTTTACTTAGTTTCAATGGAGAGATTTATAATCATAAAGCATTGCGTCTTGAACTGGAAGGATTTCCTTGGCAGACACACAGTGATGCCGAAGTTGTTTTAGCGGCGTATCAACGGTGGGGAATTGAATGTATCAGGCGCTTTGATGGGATGTTCGCGTTTGCCCTTATCGATGGAGACAGACTTTATTTGGTACGGGATCGGTTTGGGAAAAAGCCGATGTTTTATCATCATGGAAGTGATGCCTTTGTTTTTGCTTCGGAGATCAAAGCGATAAAACCATTTTTATCCTCAGTGAAGATGAATGAAGATGCGATGCGCTCGTATCTCTCGTTTTTAGCCCCAGCTCCTCCGCATACGTTTTATGAAAAGATTTGCAAGCTCGAATCGGGAGAGTATCTCTGTTTTGAGAAAGGGAAGATTACCAAGCAGAGTTATTACACTATTTTAGATACCCCGCAAAATTCCACTAAAAATATTGAAGAACTGCTCCATCACAGTATCCAAAAGAGATTGGATACCGATGTGCCTGTATGTGCTTTACTTTCAGGAGGGATTGACAGTGCGATGATTTGTGCGATTGCCAAAGCCCAAGGGAAAAAATTGTCCACATTTACGCTCGGATACGATGAATATACGGGGTATGATGAACGTGCTAATGCAAAAGCGACTGCAAATGAGTTAGGTCTAGAAAATACCGAAGTAGTGATTTCGCGCTATGATTTTGATAAAAACTTGGACACAGTTTTGGATCAAATGGACGAACCTCTTAATGATCCCGCCGCATTGCCCTTGTACTTGTTGATGAAGCGTATTGCAGGAGAAGGGTACAAAGTCGTCCTCAGCGGGGAGGGTGCAGATGAACTCTTCTTGGGGTATCGGCAGTATTTTGAGTACCTTGACATCGAAAAAGCGGCTACTCTTCACCATAAAAATTGGCTCAAGAAATATTTTCATAGCAACTTTTCGATGAATCGTGAATGGGAGTGGTACAAGCGAATTTTTGATGACTCATTGCTCTTTCGTACCTCGGGAGAAAAATTCACCGATTTACAGCAAAATTTACTACTGCGCAAGAATGTTCGAGATAACGAATCGTTACGATTTTTAAAAACCTATCGACAACAATTTGAGAACAGTAATTACACCCATCCTTCACATTGGTATAGTGCTATTGATTTGAAGCTTTTTGTGGGAGAACATTTTTTGGCTAAACTTGATCGGATGTCGATGGCACATACTCTTGAAGCACGAGCCCCTTTTTTAGATCATAGTTTTGCAGAGGCAGTTTTTTCTCTTGATTCCCAAACCCGCATCGGAGAGGGAGGAACAAAATACCTTCTCAAACAGATGGGAAAAAAATATTTGAGTGATGAGATTTTAAATCGGAAGAAAAAAGGGTTTGCAAACCCTTATATGGAGTGGCTTATTGCATCAAAGCGTATTGATTTGATACGCGAGGTAAATGTACAGACGGGATTATTTCATTCAAGTGAGCTGGAAAAATACATTGAAATGGCGCATCGAGGAAAATTTAAACAGCACACGTGGGGATTGTACTGTTTAAGTCATTGGATACAGAGAGAGTTGTTGTAAATTTTACTTCTTATTCTCTTCCATCAATAGCGCCAGTTCCAATGTTCCGCTGACGTAGTTCGCAAAAAAGCCCATAATTCCCTCGTCACTTTCATTGAAATCACCGTTATATTTGTTTAGCAGCTGAATGACTCCGATAACATTTTGTTTGGAGTTGAAAATAGGTATGGCAAGGATATTTTGGGTGACAAAACCGCTTTTTTCATCAATCTTGGATAAAAAACGGCTGTCTTCATAGGGATTGTTTACAATAACGGACTGCTCAGTGGAAACACAAAGTCCAACGATTCCCGAATCAAGAGCAATGGCAATACGCCCAATTCCATCACTGAGTTTCGTCCAGAGCATATCAGTAGAGTGATCGACGATGAAAATTGAGCAACGCTGTGCATTAACAATCGATTTTGCTTCTTCAGCAATAGAGGGAAGTGTCGTGTCAATTGTTTCAAATTGAGCCAGTTTTTTCCCAAATTGTGCAATTCGTTGGTAGATTTCAATTCCCATAGGTTTCCTTTTTTAGTAATGTTCCTTGATTGTCGAACGAGAGGGCCAGCTCTAAGTAGGTACTAATGTAATGGGCAAAGAAAATCATTGATTTTGCATCTTTGGCGCTGAATCCATCGGGCTTATTAAGCAGTTGAAAGACTCCAATAATCCTTCGATTGGAATCAAAAATGGGGATGGATGCAATATTTTTGGTTACAAAGCCGGTTTTGTCATCAATAGCAGATAAAAAATGCTCATCGTTGTAGGGATCGTTAATAAGAAGAGGTTTACCTTCTTTGATGGTGTGCCCTGCAATACCGTCGTTTTCATGAAGGGTAATTGTGTCGCTTCCATCGGCAAGTGTTGTCCAAAGTGTTTTGTTCGTAAAATTACGAATAAAAATAGAGCATCGCTGCGCACCGCTGACCCCCTTGGCGTACTCAGAAATGATTGGGAGTCCCTCATTTAAAGTAGGTTTAGTTAAAAGAGCGCGTCCGAAATCGGCTAATTTGCTAAATGTAAGATTCGCATCCATAAATTCTCCTCATTAATAATTTTGCACAATAAAAAGTAATGCTATCACTGTCAAGCTGAAAGTACACTCAAAAATGTATCAAAAAACAATATTAAGAGAGAAGGGGGAAAAGAAGGTGCCTCGTTAGAGGCGATTTTTAGAGGGTGTGCTCTTTTTTGTAGTCGATAATCATTGCATATGCTTCATCTTTAAGCAATAATTTTTCTTTTTTGAGTTTTTCAAGCTCCAAATCGGTTAAAGGAACGTTCCCTTTTTCAGCTTCTGTAATTTGATCGTCCAAACTGTTGTGACGGTCGAAAATTTTCAAAAAATGGGCATTTGCCGCATTGTTTTCTTTCATATGGGTAATAACGTCACGGTATTCGTGTAGCATGGGGGCTCCTTGTAATATTTGATAAACTTTTGGAATTTTAGCACTTTTTATTTTAAAATACGTGGAAGTGTGATTCCCTCTTGTCCCTGATACTTTCCGCTTTTGTCTTTGTAGCTCTTTTCACACACTTCGTCGCCTTGTAAAAAGAGGACTTGTGCGATCCCTTCGTTAGCATAAATTTTAGCCGGAAGAGGAGTTGTATTGGAAATCTCGATGGTAATGTGCCCTTCAAATTCAGGTTCAAACGGGGTGACATTAACGATGATCCCGCAACGAGCATAGGTCGATTTTCCCAAACAAATAGCTAAAACATCCCGTGGAATTTTGAAATATTCGACTGTTCGAGCCAGTGCAAATGAGTTAGGAGGGACGATACATACATCCCCGACAAAATCTACAACATTGGCGTCATCAAAGAGTTTTGGATCAACAACGGTTGAATTTAGGTTGGTGAAAATTTTAAATTCATTCGTTACACGAATATCGTATCCATACGAACTAAGTCCGTAACTAACCACTCCAACTCCTACTTGATCCTCGCAAAATGGGGAAATCATCCCCTCTTCGAGTGCCATTTTTCGAATCCATCCATCACTTTTGAGGCCCATGTACTATCCAATGTTAATTTTATTTATGGTAGTATAGCATATCTATTACCCTACTTTTAGGAGCGATTCACCCATGGATATGAAACAAATTAAGACACTAGTACAAGAGTTTGACGCAAGCACTCTTTCAAAATTAAAAATCACTTTGGATGCTTTTTCGATTGAATTGGAAAAAAATGTTGGCGTAGTTCAAGCGCCTGTAATGATGGCAGCGCCTGTAGCAGCAGTAAGTGCACCCGTTGTTGCATCAGCAGTTAGTGCAGAGTCTGTATCTGCACCGCTTATCGGTGATGCAATTTTATCACCGATGGTTGGGACATTTTACTCTTCTCCTTCACCTGATTCTCCTGCCTTTGTTAAAGTCGGTGATCGTGTGAAAAAAGGTCAAGTTGTTGCGATTTTAGAAGCAATGAAAATTATGAATGAGCTTGAAGCAGAGTTTGATTGTGAAATTCTTGAAGTATTAAAGTCGGATGGGCAAGCAGTTGAATACGATATGCCGTTGTACGCTGTTAAGAAGCTTTAACCATGGCGGAAATTAAACGAATTTTAGTCGCAAATCGCGGCGAAATTGCTCTTCGTGCCATTCGTACGATTCAAGAGATGGGCAAAGAGGCCGTTGCCGTTTATTCGACTGCGGATAAAGATGCTTCTTATCTTAAGCTCGCGGATGCTGCTATTTGTATCGGTGCCGCACCAAGTTCGAGCAGTTACCTAAACATCCCCTCTATTATTGCTGCGGCAGAAATTAGCAATTGTGACGCCATTTTTCCAGGATATGGATTTTTGAGTGAAAATCAACATTTCGTAGAGATTTGTACCCATCACGGGATTAAATTTATCGGTCCCACTCCTGAAGTTATGGTGATGATGTCGGATAAATCTAAAGCTAAAGATGTCATGATTGCAGCCGGTGTCCCTGTTGTCCCCGGTTCTGATGGCGCAATCAAAGATATTGCCGAAGCTCGTGTTCGTGCCAAAGAGGTTGGTTTTCCTATCATCCTTAAAGCGGCGGCAGGCGGCGGCGGACGCGGAATGCGTGTTGTTGAAGAAGAAGGCGGTATTGAAAATGCCTTTTTAGCAGCAGAAGCAGAAGCGATTACGGCGTTTGGTGACGGAACCATCTATATGGAAAAATTCATCAAAAACCCGCGCCACATCGAAGTACAAATCATTGCCGATAGTCATGGAAATGTATTGCATATCGGCGAGCGTGACTGTTCTATGCAGCGTCGTCATCAAAAGCTCATCGAAGAGTCTCCTGCGGTTGCATTGACTCCTGAAATTCGTGCAGAACTTCATGCTTCTGCTGTTCGTGCAACGAAGTTTATTAAATACGAGGGTGCAGGGACGTTTGAATACCTTTTGGATGCGGACAAAAATTTCTACTTTATGGAAATGAATACTCGTCTTCAAGTAGAACATACAGTATCTGAAATGGTAAGCGGATTGGATCTCATCGAGATGATGATTCGTGTAGCTGAGGGTGAAGCTTTGCCATCCCAAGATACTGTGGTTCTTAGCGGTCACTCAATCGAGTGTCGTATTACAGCGGAAGATCCTGTCCGATTTTTGCCATGTCCGGGTAGAATTACCGAGTGGATTGCACCCGGTGGACGCAATGTCCGTATCGATACGCATGTACATGCAGGATACATGGTTCCTCCGACGTATGACTCGATGATTGGAAAACTCATCGTATACGGAAGAGATCGTAATGATGCAATTGCTCGTATGCACCGCGCATTGAGTGAATTTACCGTCACAGGAATCAAAACAACGATTCCATTTCATCAAAAAATGATGAAAAATCCTGATTTTATCAACAACAACTTCGATACTAAATACCTAGAAAATTATAAAGGGTAAGGATTGCCTTTATGGCAATCTCACCACTTTAATATCTGCACTCAAGCGCAACCGCGTAAAATAATCGTTTAACACTTGATTTCGTTTTTCTCCCATAATTGCATTGCTAATTTGCGGTCGTACGGAGTCAAGATTTTCTGTGATGAGATTAGGCTTGTCTTTCATGTAAAAACTCATAAAGCCATTTTTACCATTGGGAAGGATAGGACCGAATTTACCCACTTCAATCTTATTGAGAATTTGAGACAGTTGAGGATTTATCGCTTTTGAGGGGATACTTTCATCCTTAGAAGCTACGCTTTCGACATTGCGCATCGGGTCATCGATTTTGACTTGCAGTGCTTCGGCAGAGGCAGCAAAATAGGTCGTGACATCATATCGTTCAGGTTGTGAAAATTCATCAAGATGAAGCTGATAATATTCTGCTTCTTCGTCAGCTGTTGGTTGTGCCATTTTAGAGAATGCAATAGTGTTGTAAAGCTTTTGTCCTTTAATGTTCTCTTCCACTTTCTCTTTTAACTCACTTTGGCTAATTCCCCGTGCGGTTTGCATGGCATCCAGAAATTTTTCCAGTGAGAGGTTATTTTGTTTCGCCATTCTCTCTAGTTCTTCTTGGACTTCGGCAGCAGTGACGGTAATCTTTTTTTCACTTGCTTCGAGCTGTTCAAGTTTTTTACGAATAAGGGTATCGGCACTTTGTTGTGCTGATGTCTTGCTTTGTTTCATTTCTTGTTGTACTTCGTAGAGAGTTATGGGGCTATTTTTGACCATAATGGCAACTCCGCCGATAGGTGCACTCCAAAGTGATGCAAGGAGTAGGGATGAGAGTAGCAGTGAACGCAATTGTTGCTCCTGAGGTAAAGTTCTCTATTTTACCCGCTTTTAACATAGCCTTAACTAAAATTAGGCAACCAAAAAAGGATTATTGATGATAGTAACACGTTTCGCTCCAAGCCCGACAGGATATTTGCATATTGGCGGTTTACGTACCGCACTACTAAGTTACCTGTGGGCTCGTCGTAACGGCGGAAAATTTATACTCCGTATTGAAGATACCGATTTTAGCCGTAATGATGAAGCGGCAGCGCTTGCCATTGTCGAAGCATTTAAGTGGGTAGGATTGGAGCATGACGGTGTAATCGAGTACCAATCGAGCCGTTTGGCAATTTATCAAGAGTATGCCCAAAAGTTGCTGGATGAGGGTAAAGCATATAAATGTTATATGCCCAAAGAAGAGCTTGACGCATTGCGTGAAGAGCAAACGGCTCGCAAAGAACGTGCTAAATATGACAACCGTTACCGTGATTTTACTGGAACACCTCCGGAAGGTTGTGAAGCGGTTATTCGTATAAAAGCACCGTTAGAGGGTTCTATTACGGTACATGACGGAGTCAAAGGAGATGTTGTTTTCAATGTTTCCGATATCTTGGATGATTTTATCATTGCCCGTGCAGACGGTACTCCGACTTATAATTTCGTCGTTGCAGTTGATGATGCTTTGATGGGGGTGACGGATGTTATTCGAGGTGATGATCATCTCTCTAATACTCCTAAACAAATCGTTGTCTATAATGCTTTAGGCTTCCCTTTGCCTAAATTTTTCCACGTTCCGATGATCCATAACAGCGAGGGGAAAAAGCTCTCCAAGCGTGATGGTGCAACCGATGTGATGATGTACAAAACGATGGGGTATACCCCTGAAGCGTTACTCAACTTTTTAGTACGTTTGGGATGGAGTCATGGAGATCAGGAGATTTTTTCAATGGCAGAAATGCTAGAACTGTTTGATCCAAAAGATATTAACCGTTCTGCATCCGTTTATAACACCGAAAAGCTCGATTGGTTGAACAGTCATTATCTTAAAAATATGTCCAATGAAAAACTGTGTGAACTCCTTGAATTTCACGGGGTGATGCTGGTGAGTCATGATAAGAAAGAGATTCTTTTGGATGCGGTCAAAGAGCGCGCGAAAACATTAGCAGAGATGGCAACGCTTATTAATGAGGTTTTGGTTCGTCCGTGTGACTTTGATGAAGCAGTTCTTAAAAAAGCTTATAAAGAAGAGAGCAAAGGGATTTTAGAAGCGTTTTCTCTCGCCTTGCAAAATGCTTCAGAGCTTCATCTTCCCAGTGATTATCATCATGTGATGGAAACCGTCGTAGCGCAATTGGAAATCGGCTTTGGCAAAATAGGTCAGCCGTTACGCGTTGCGTTGTTGGGGAAACTTTCAGGTCCAGGATTGGACAGTGTTATGGCGATTATCGGAGTTGAGGAGACATTGGCTCGAATCAATACGTTGATTCAGCGATAACGTATTTCCTTCATCGAGGGGGTCAATCCTCTCTCTTTCGCCTCTTTTAAAAACCGTTTGTATCCCCGTTTTTCTTTTTCACCGATTTTATAACTGATGTACTGTAAATAATGGGTGATTTGTGTAGCCGTTAAATCGGACTTTCGGGCATTTTCCATCAGAATATAGTAGGGAATTTTGATTGGTTTGCGGACAAAAGCACGACTAAGACGTTTGAGCTCATTCATATGATTATGGGTACATAAAAGAGCAAAGACAAACGGTAACCCTGTTTTCTCATTCCAGACTTTTCCCAAATCGGTATGTTCCCCACCGCGGTAATAATAGCGTAAGGCTTTATCGCCGATGAGAACCTCTCCTTGGATATTTAACAGTTGGGCGAGGAGGTTTGAGGTTGCGGAATCGGTATCTTTTTTATTCTCATTGCAAGGAAGAGATAAAACGCTTAGAACCTCTTTTTTAGCAACGATTCCGACATTGAAGTGCGTGCAGTTACGAGCAGTAATACTTGAGATAAAAGCAGCATCAATGCGTCGTGCGGCAAATGAGCGGTTAAGAGTTGAGGGAACACCTTTGTGATAATGAAGACTTTGCTGTGCTTGCGAGGTTCGAGCATAACGTTTCATAAAAACGTGAAAGGGTAAGAGATTAATAAAATCTATTTTTCCGAATATCACAATCAAGACCTTTTCATATAAGAGGTGCTATTATACTAAAAACTTCACTAACGTAAGGGTGTCTCAATGGTGACAATCGAATTTTTAGGGCCGATTGGTCGTCCTATCCTAACTATGGAAGCATCAACGCTGCGTGATGTGGCTGAGGTATTGAAACAAGATGATGAGATGGCGCAATGGATTGACAGTTGTGCGGTGGCAGTAAATGATACCTTGGTTGCCTCTTTGGATACGCTCTTAAGCGATGGCGATAAAATTTCCCTTCTCCCTCCTGTGTGCGGAGGCTGAAGATGTTGGAATTACACGATGGGGCGTTGAATGTTCCTGAAATTTTAACCCGTTGGTATGCCTGTGAATCTACGAGCAATTATGGTGCGTATATCCCTTTTGTCGGGACAGTACGGGATGAAGATGGGATTGAGGGATTGAGCTTTGATGTGTATGAGCCCATTCTTACTTCATGGTTTGATGCGTGGAGTGCAAAAGTAGCGCCATTGGGGGCAACATTGAAAATGGCACACTCTCGCGGAGATGTTTTGGTGCATGAATCTTCCTATATTGCAGCGGTATTTTCTCCAAAACGACGTATAGCATTAGAGACGATAGAACAGTTTGTCGAAGATTTCAAAGCTTCAGCTCCCATTTGGAAATATGATCTTCGTGGCGGTGAACGACTCTATGCCCGTGAACGCTCAACGGCTATTGCGGGGGCAGGATTATTAGGGAGCGGTCAATGATTTCGTATGAAACCTCTCAAAACATGATGAGCCTTTTGCCTATTGCAGCACTTCGAAGCGAACGTGTTTTTTTAAGCAATGCACTGGGACGAATTTTGGCAGAAGATATCACAGCTTCTGAAGATTATCCTACTCATCCCACTTCCGCTATGGACGGATATGCGATGCTCCATGCTGATTTTTCAGACTATAAAGCATTGGCAATTTTAGGTGACAACCCTGCCGGTGCAGATGAAATTGATACCGTAGAGAATGGTATTTGCATTAAAACTTTTACGGGTTCATTGATGCCAAAAGGTTCTGATACGTTGATTCCCATCGAAAATGTTTCGGTGCGCGAGGGACAAATCATTATCGAAAAACCAGTTCCATTCGGTTTTGCCGTCCGTCCCATAGGAGAGAGTTATCGAAAAGATGAGGTTTTAATCCCAAAAGGGACTAAGGTCAAATTTGCAGAGATAGGCGTTATGGCTGGAATTAATCATGTGATGGTAAACGTTGTACAAGCTCCCCGCGTGAGTATTGTGGCAACTGGGAGCGAAATTTTAGATATTGGCGAAACGCAACGTCATGCAGGTCAGATTCGCAGTTCCAACAGCTATACCCTTCAGGCATTGGTCGATGAACTTGGTGGTCAAAGTGTTCAAATGGGAATCGTCGGTGATGATAAAAATGCCATAATGTCACGATTTGAGGAAGCTCTCCGCTGTAGTGATATCGTCGTAAGTACGGGTGGTGTCAGTGTAGGTGATTACGATTTTGTTAAACACATCGTCCCTAAACTCGGAGCAGAGGTGATTTTCAAAGGGGTCAATATCAAGCCGGGTCAGCACGTTATGGTAGCGCAGCGAGGAGAGAAGTTTATCGTCTCCCTTCCCGGATTTGCGTACTCTTCAACGGTAACGTTCATCC
>JAGXHZ010000044.1 GCA_024635855.1 Sulfuricurvum sp. | reverse complement strand
GGAAAAACACTGATCAATGAGATACACGGATCCCGTGAGGATAAAACGTATGCGCTGGATGAAGTGTTTACTCTCCTGCAAAGTTATCAAACCTCGGAAGTCGTAGTAACGTTTTGTGATTCGCAGATCGATGAAGAGGAAGTGAATCGTTATTTGGAACTCAAAAGCCATCATCGCAGTATTAAAAATGAAAAACGGCTTCGTATTGATTACCAAAACGAATTGTTTGGGCGAATCTATCAAATCCGTTCTCTATTAAGCCCCATTGAATACCTCGATATGGAGCGGTATGCGTATACGTCGGAATCGCTGGCGGTATTGATTCACACGATCATCGACCATGATCCCGCTATCATCGAAAAAATGAATCGTCCGACGTTTTTGGGAACCAACCGTTATATGTATTTGGGCAACAACGCGTGCGAGCAGTTAGGGATTATTTCACGCGATCATGATGAGATGACGGTGCTGAAACTCATCGATAAAACCTCTACGGCAATGGGAAAACGGTTGTTACGTGAGCGACTTTTAAATCCCATTTGTGAGGCTAAACTTCTCGAAGAACGATATGATTTGATCGAAAAGATGACCGATCATATTTCCCCACTGGAGAGCAAGCTCAAAGAGGTCTATGATTTGGAGCGAATCTTGCGTCGTCTGAAACTTGGGAAGCTTCATCCCTATGAACTGGCGTATTTTCACGCTTCACTTTGCGCGGCTGAGAGGTTGTTTGCGGATGCAGATATGCTTGGAATCAGCTATGATAAAGCCAGTGCGCAAGAGTGTACGTTATGTGCTTCGGAGTTACGACGAATTTTTGTCATCGAATCGTGTGCCAAATTTCGGCGTGATCAGGTGGATGTTAATCTTTTTAACGAGGGTATTGACCCTGCAATCGATGTACTTGAACGACTTCAAAACACTAATGAGCTTAAGCTGCAAAGCATCATCGAACACATCGATACGTTTTTCGACAACGGCAGCGGATACGCCTCTATCGGATGGCTGGAGAGTGAGGGGTATCATTTGCTGATGACCCGTAATCGCTATGTGAGTATCGAAGAAAGTCTTCATAACAGCTTTTTTACGTTAGAGGGGAAGCACCATTTTTTCCGCGATTTTCAGATACGAAAACTCAAAACAACCGTCAAGCTTTCCTCTGCGTTGCTGGATGAACTCTCCATCGAAAATGCGGGGGCAAAATCGAGAATGCTCGCCCAAGTACGCGAACGCTATCAAGAGCATTTAGAGGGGTTTGAAAAGAGATTTTCGCACGCCATCGAGCATCTTATCTCGTTTTTGGCGGTGGTGGATGTGTCGCTTAGCGGTGCTAAGTGTGCTATGCAGTTTCGGTATGTTCGTCCCCAAATCGTTTATGATGTTCCTAAAGCATTTATTGAAACAGTAGGATTGCGCCATCCACTCATCGAATCGCGAGAAGAGAACGGAATTTTCATCCCCAATGATCTTTTTTTAGGCTCTATCCAACAGCGAAGTTTTGAAGAGCATACGACGATTGAAACCTCAAATGGGGAAGATGTCAAAGGGGTGCTTCTCTATGGGATTAACTCCAGCGGGAAGTCCTCATTGATGAAAAGTATCGGCTTGGCAGTGGTGATGGCACAGGCGGGATTTTTTGTCCCATGTGCGATGATGCGATTTTCTCCCGTCGATAAGTTACTGACCCGTATCGTCTCCAAAGACAATCTTTACAAAGGGCTCTCGACTTTTGCGGTGGAGATGCTCGAATTACGGAATATTTTTAACCGAGCGACGGAAAACACTCTTATTTTAGGGGATGAAATCAGTCACGGTACGGAGACTCAATCAGCGCTGGCCATTGTTGCCAGTGCTATTTTAAGGCTCAAAGAACTGGGAAGTCTGTTCATCTTTGCAACGCATTTACATCAGCTCTCATCGTTAGACGAGATCGAAAAAGCAAAAGGGATCGTGTTGCTTCATTTGGGTGTCTATTATGATGAAGCAAGTGACAAACTGGTCTATGATCGTAAACTAAAAAGTGGAAGTGGCAGTACCCTCTATGGATTAGAATTTGCAAAATCACTCCACATGGATGAAACGTTTATCCAAAAAGCGTACGAAATCCGTGGACGTATTAGGGATAATGGTCACGATGCTTCGTTGCTAAAACGAAACAAAAAGAGCCGTTATAACAGCAAACTGTATTTGACAAAATGTGCACTGTGTAATGAAGCGGTCGATGAAGTGCATCATATTATCCCACAGGCGAATGCGGATGAGGGCGGTTCAATCGGACATTTCGGGATGAATCATCGCTATAACTTAATCCCTTTGTGTGCGAATCATCACCGTCTAGTACACGAAGGAAAAATCGCCATTCACGGCTTTGTGATGAGCGAAGAGGGATTACGGCTTAGTTATTCACAAACCTAAAGGGATACCTCCAATGACTGAATCACAAATATACGATACATTAAAGAATTATGGCTTTTTAATTACCCCTTATTGCTCTTTTGGACTTGCTGAAACTCCTTCGATTGATTTTTTCCCCGTTGCCCTCAAAATAGAGTCCGAAAAAGTAGTGCATAAAAGCAACTTTTGTGCGGTCAAGCTCAATATTAACTCGATGCAGGCATTGGAACGTGCAAAAGATGAGATTATTGCCAATATACGTGCGAAAGAGGTACTTCTCGACGCGACTGACCGATTTATCGTAACACAGATGGTTAGCGGTATCGAATTGTATGTGGGGCTTGTGGACGATGAAATATTTGGTAAAACCATTGTATTTGGAATGGGTGGTGTATTTTTAGAACTCTATAAAGATGTTTGTTATATTGACATCTATGCGGATGATGCAGAGATACAACGTGCTATTGGACTGACCAAAATATCCAAAGTCTTTGAAGGTTTCCGGAGTTTTGATTTTAGTATTGATACCGCTGTGGAATTTATCCGGCGTGTCCAAAACTTTGCCAAGGCTAATTCTGACATCATAGAACTCGATTTTAATCCGGTGATACTGACCAAAGAAGGGCTTAAAATTGCCGATGCACGTATCAAAAAAGGGGAACCGAAATCTGAAAAACTAGGAACGTTACGAGAGAATAGACCTCCGTTTTTTAGTAACCAAAGGGTTGTTCTTATTGGTGCCTCTTCAGATCCAAGCAAAGTCGGTTATTCTATCGCCAAAAATTCTCTGAGTTATGGCGGTGAACTGTTTTTTGTGAATGCCAAGGGGGGTGAGCTTTTCGGTAAAAAACTCTATACAAGCATTGCGCACATAGAGGGGGATATTGATACGGCGGTTATTATGATCCCCTCAAATACTGTTATAGAGTCTATTAAAGAGTTAATTCCCAGAAATCTTAGAAATCTCATCATCATCTCCGCAGGGTTTAAAGAAACGGGGGATAATGAGTCTGAACGGCTCATTGCAACGTTGAGTAAAGAGCACAATTTTAATGTAATCGGTCCCAACTGTTTGGGGTATCTCCATGGTGCCAAAAACCTTAATCTAACGTTTGGGATTGAGGGGTTAAAAAATGGAAACTTGGCACTTTTATCCCAATCAGGTGCTGTACTGTCCGCCCTTATGGACAAAGCGTATGATGCGGGAGTTGGATTTTCGCATTTGGTATCGTGCGGTAATATGGTAGATTTGGATTTTGCGGAGATGATCGATATGCTCAATCGCGAGGAGACGTGCAAAACTATCTCGATCTATGCAGAAGGGATACAAAACGGCAAAGAGTTTTTAAGAGCGATTCGGGAAAGTCAAAAGAAAATCTATATCTTTAAAACAGGAAAATCGGCTCAGAGCAAGAAAGCGGCATTTTCTCATACGGGTAATCTCAGCGGAAACTATGCGATGTTCAAAGGGCTTATCGAATCGGTAGGGGCAAAGATCGAGGAAAATATCGAAGCACTCCTATTTAACCCTTCCAATGAAGTCAATAATATTCTCATCGTTACCAATGCCGGCGGTCCTGCTACGATTTTGACCGACTATATCATCGATCAGGGCAAAACGCTTTATACCCTCAGCGAGGAGGAGTTGCAATCTCTCAATGAGGTTCTTCCGTCTAATTGGTCCAAGAATAATCCAGTGGACATTATCGGGGATGCGATGGCAAACCGATACGAAAAAACACTGGAAGTGGTGAGCAAATTTGAAGGGGTTGATTTGATCTATCTCCTCATTACCCCTCAGTGCATGACAGACACACTTACCATCGTACAGTTGTGTGAAAAAGAGTGGGGCAAAAAGATATATCCGATACTCTTGGGCGGTCATGAGATGGAAGAGGCAAAAAATTATCTCCGAAGCCGACAAAAGCTTTTTTTCAAAACCCTTCAATCGGCAACGTCGTTTTTATAGGTTGTGATTTACGACGAGCAGCTAAGCTTTAAATTCTGATTTTGAGGCGGTGTGACTCCTGCGTAGCGTTCAAATTTTTCGTGTTCATCGTACGGATTTTGCGCCAGTAGGAGCAAGTCATTGACGAGGGTAAAATCGTTTTTTTCGGCTAAGTCAATGGCTTCTTGGAGAATGTAGTTTTTGAGAATATACTTGGGGTTGACACGAAGCATCTGTGCGTGGCGGACAGCCGTCGTGGAAGTATTGTTTTCTAAGCGCTTGTCATAAAGATCAAGCCATTCGCCCAGTTGATTGGGGGCGAGAGTGAGGGAGAGCAGGGGACTTTTATTTCCATTATAATGACTCAGTGTTCTGAAAAAAGGAGTCATATCGACACGTCCATTTTCCATCACAGTAAAAAGTGAACGGAATAATTCTCCATCGTTTTCCTCTGCACTTTCCAGTCCCAGTTTTGCTCTTAACAGCTCCATGAGGCGGGTTGTAAAATAATCTCCGTACTTTTCCAACTCTTTTTCCATCTTTTCTTGAGTGATGAGGGGGGAGAGGGCGCGTCCCAGCTGTGAAAGGTTCCAGTGTCCGATACGGGGCTGATTGTCAAAACTGTAACGCCCTTCATTATCCGTATGGTTGCAAATGTAACCGCTCTCGAAAGTATCCATAAAAGCAAACGGACCGTAATCGATGGTGATACCGATAGCGGACATGTTATCGGTGTTCATAACGCCATGGTTAAATCCGACCGATTGCCAATGGGCGATCATGTGTGCGGTACGTTTGACAATCTCTCCAAACATTTTTGCATAGGCATCTTCGGTGTCAAGAAGATGAGGAAAAGACTCTTTGAGTAAAAAATCGGCGAGTTTTTCGAGTTTATCATGTGAGTTGGTGTGAAAAAAGTATTCAAAACTTCCAAATCGTATCCATGAGGGTGCAAGGCGTAAAACGATTGCCCCACGTTCCCAACTTTCTCTGGCTACTTTCTCATCCGAACTGATAATGGCAAGTGCACGAGAGGTCGGTATTCCCAATCCATGCATTGCTTCACTCATCAAATATTCTCGTATGGAAGAGCGTAAGACGGCACGACCGTCACCTTGACGTGAATAGAGGGTTTGTCCGGAACCTTTGAGCTGTAGATTCCAGCCATCATGAGAGCCAAGGTTAATCGCACGACCATCACCCAAACGAGGCACATAATAGCCAAACTGATGACCGGCATAGCACATAGCAAAGGGGCGTGAGCCTTCCAACAAAGTTGTACCGTTGAGTAAAGATTCCAGTTCTTTACCATCAATCTTATCGGGATTTAAACCAAGAAGCTTAAGTGCATCATTATTGAGACTGACGAGGCTCGGATTTTTTAAGGGTGTCGGATGCACTTCATGGTAGAAAATCGGATCAAGATCAAGATAGGGAGCGGTTAGGGTTAGGTTTGATAATTTCATGGTAAGAGTTTTACCTCAAAAAGATAAAACCCATAGGTGTGAATTAAAGAAGTTTATTTTTTTTAGGAATTTAATACAAATTTCTTGTCTTCACCAACACGTTGCAGAGAGATTTTTGTGACTCTTCCTTGGGGTGAAAGAGTATATTTTTGGGATGTTTTAGGATCAACAAATAAAATCTGCGTGTGACCGTTATAGCTGCCGTTATGGTTGATTGTGGCGTGGATGTCGGCATCATACAGTTTGTTGAGCGCATCTTCAATCGTGTGGATATGATCTTCATGCTCTTTGATGGCGATTTGTTCATATTTGAGTTCTGAGAGGGAAAATTTGAAGTGTTGCACTCGAATTAAGTCTGTTTTGAGAGGAGGCTGATTGTGAGCCAAGGCTGCTTTTATCTTCTCTTGAGTTTGTTTAATACGGTTCATTTGTTCTTTTAGCGTGAGCTCTTTGCCCAGAAGTTCTTTGCCTTTGTTTTGAACGTGGAGGTTTGCTTTTTTGAGATCTACCTCAAGGGTGTTGATTTGTTCTTCGTATGAAGGGATCGCACGAGGATTAATGATGAGATTATTTCCCTCACCGACAATTGTATTAATCGTAATAGAGTTAAGGGCAGTAATTCTAGCATTGGAGTAGAGAGTATCGATTGTGACATGATTGGCAATAATCTCTCCTCCCATCATTTTAGTGACATGAACGGTTTGGGCTTCTATTTTCCCCGCTTCCAAAATTTCTATCGTGGCATTTTTAGCTTTTAGTTCTCCTCGGTGGAGATGAATCGTGGCATTTTCTTGCACTTCAATGAGTGATTTTTTATGGGTTTGCGCTCCGATGGTGACATCACATGCTTGAATTTTTGTGTTACTTCCGATGGTACCTTGGACATCAAGCGTTTGAACGTCGATATTGACTCCTGAACCAACCGCATCTTTAGTCTTATCTTCATGGCTTATTTTGACATGAATATCTTTATCACTTCCCGCTTCAATCGAGCCTGTGTCTTTGAAGCTTGCATGTTTTAGATGAAGTTCATGTGCGATGGAGAAAATACCATTGACACGTTGGACGAAGCCTGATTGTGTAGCATAGAAACGAATAGAGAGAGTATCTTCTTCAGCTCGTATCGTTTTGTGGTCGATGGTAATGGCTTTGGCATAGCGAATAAGAGGCTCGCCCACGTGAAGGAACTCTC
Source organism: Sulfuricurvum sp. (assembly GCA_024635855.1). The sequence goes on along the minus strand of JAGXHZ010000044.1, from coordinate 2,886 downwards.
CTGTACAACTGCGTCCATTACGTCCATTGACGGCAAAAATATACTCAAGGATCAAATCATCAGGCAAAACTCCTTCGATAAGATTATTTTCATGCGCCTTTGTCTTATAATGAAGTATTACCGTGTCATTTATCGGTTCTATCGGGGGAAAGAAACGGGTGACACCCATTCGATACGGTTCTTGTAATCTTCCCTCTTTTTGAATCTTGAGAAGCAGTTGATTGATTTGGCTGTCAAGGTCACTTTCTGTGATACCGATAAGCAAGCCTGCACGAAGTTTTTTGGCGCGAATTTCTTTTTTTATGTAATCTTGAATCCCTTTTTTCAGAGGAATGACGGAAGTGGGGTTAATAATTACAACGGCTTTTGTCTTGTTTTTATCCGATACTAAACTCAAATGAAGATCAAAATGCGGATGCGGTTGTAAGGGATGGATGATAATCTGATACTCTTGACGAACTTCAAAAGAAGAAGCCCGTATTTCAACCTCGGTAGTTACTTCTTCTAGTCGTGAGGCGTCTAACATACGCCACTCTTCATCTACGGTTCCACGATAGTAGGTGTGATAGGAGAGGAGATCAAATCCGATTTTTTCAACCGGAATCCCCGCCTTTTGAGATGCTTGTGTTAAAGCAACATTGACATTTGATGTCGTTATTTTAAAGGCTTGCACGTGTCTTAAGGCTCGATAACGGAAACGGCTTTGCGTTCATGAAAACTAAAATGTTTTTCCAGATTTGAGTTGTCCAACAAGACAGGGACAACGATCAAGGAAGCTACTACCGCTGCAATGGTACCAAAAATGAGAGAAACACCTAATCCGCCAAATACCGCATCACTTGCCAGAAGCGTAGACGCTAGAATAATCGCTGCTGCGGTGAGGAAAATGGGTTTGGCTCTAGTGGCTGCCGCATAAGCAATCGCCTCTTTTTTTCTCATCCCTTTATCGACCATCAGTGATTTGGTAAAGTCAATAAGCAATAGAGAATTGCGTGAACTGATACCGATGAGGGCAATAAATCCTATGAGTGAGGTCGCGGTGAGGAAAAAAGTATCCGCCGTAAACAAGTCCATAATGAAGTGACCGAAAAGAACGCCTACGATGGAGAGAAAGCTTCCAAGCAAGATGATTCCGCTGAGAACAAAGCTCTTATAATAAATAACCATCAGTAAAAAGATAAGAACGAGTGCCGCGATAAAAGCACCGCCTAAATCGACAAACGTATCGAGAGTGACTTCCATCTCACCATCCCAAATCAATTCATAGTGTTCTTTGGATTTTTTGTCGATGAGTTGGAGATTAAAAAGACCGATTTTATGAATCTCATATTCATCTGTAAAGGTATCTAAAATAACGTTACGCGCATCCATGAGAGGATAAACTTGGGAAACCATATCGGTTTCTGCTAACACATTCGTCATTTGATGAAGATTTTTCGTCACAATCATCGGATTGGATTTTACCGATACGATTTCAACGACTTCGGTGAGAGGAATCATCATTCCCATGCTGTTCATCAGTTTTAGGCTCGAAAGTTTAAGAGAGATTGCATTGAGATCTTTGGAACTGAATTTTTTGCTCGTAGGATCAAGAACCAAGAAAATAGGGATTTGCTCAGATACTTCCGAAGAGTTTTTAACGGCAATGGACATCCCCTCAAATGCAAGGTACAAAATATCATTGACGTGTTTGATGTCTAAACCTGAGCGGGCAATTTTATCGCTGTTGACACGTACTTCGATCTTTTCAAAAATTTCATCTTGCATGATATCAATATCAACAAGTCCTTTTGTCTGTTCAAAGACACCTTGTACGCGTTGGCTTAGATGTCGAATGCCGGATGCATTATTGCCGTATACTTCTGCAACGATAGCGGCCATTGTTGGAGGACCTGCGGGTGGTTCAATGAATTTGATGTTGGTTTGAGGGATGATGCTCTCGCATTGTTTTTGTATCTCTGGACGAAGACGCTGTACCATCATGTATGAAGGCTCGCTTCTATCGTGCTTTTTGGTAAGATTAAGGACAATTTCCGCAACATTTTCAGAATTTTTGAAATGAGAACCTTTGATAAGTCCTGCAAAATCAAGGGGTGAACCTGAACCTAAAAAGACTTCCATATCGAGTGCTTCAGGCTCTTTTTGAAGAATAGTGGTGACACACTGGCTAACGCGCTGAGTTTGCTCGATCGAGCTTCCGCTTGGGAGATCAATGTAGACCGAATAGGTATCGTTGTTTTTTCCGGGAAGCATTTTCGCCATGACAAGCTGTGTGGGTATCATCGCAATCGAGAGGATAAATGCAGCGAGCGTCAGCCAAAGAAATAGCTTTTTTTTAGACGAAGAATTGAGAACAGCCAATAGATAATTTTCAAATTTTTGATACATTAGTGAGCCTCTGTAGGATGTTGAGGTTTTTTGAGCAATCGTATTGCCAAATAAGGGGTAAAGATGTAAGCAACAAAGAGCGATGCAATGAGTGCGACAGGGACATTTGCAGGGATAGGTTTCATAAACTGACCCATCATCTGCCCAACAAATGCCATAGGAACCATGGTCAAGATAATGGCGAGAGTGGCAATGTTGGTAGGTGCTCCGATCTCATCGGTGGCTTCAACCATCAGCTGATCTGCATCCCTTTCATGTGCATTGGGGGCGTGAAAATGGCGATGGATATTTTCAATAACGATAATCGCAGCATCGACCAGCAATCCAAGACTCAGCAAGAATGCAAAAAGGGTGATACGGTTAATCGTCTGACCTGTGAGATAGGCGATGAAAAGAGTAATCGCCAAAATAGCAGGAACCGTAAAGGTCACGATAAGTGATTCTCTCCATCCCAAAACAAAAGCAAGTAAAATGGCGATGATCACGATGGAGAGCAAG
>JAGXHZ010000043.1 GCA_024635855.1 Sulfuricurvum sp. | reverse complement strand
TTTAGAACGTCTTGGATTGACATTTCGTATCGTTGAAGCAGACAGCGGAGCAATCGGCGGTACGGGTTCAAAAGAGCTGATGGTATTGGCACAAAGCGGTGAAGATACTTTAGCTGTGTGTGATACGTGTGAATACGGTGCCAATGTTGAAGCAGCACGCCGTGCACCACGTACAATCATTCCACAGGCTCCGAAAGCCGATTTTATGAAATTTAAAACACCAAATGTGAAATCAATTGATGATTTGAGTGCATTTTTTCATGTAGATCCATACTATACCCTTAAAGCCGTCGTAATGCGTGCTGTCTATACTGAAGGAAGTGAACCTGTATGCTTCTTTATTCGCGGATGCGATGAACTCCAAGAAGTTAAAGCACGTAACAGTGTTGGGGCTATTGATTTAGTGGACATCAGTGAAGCAGAGCTTAATGAAATCGGTTTGGTTCCGGGATTTATGGGACCGCTTGATCAGGATAAAATCCGTTTCGTGATGGACAATGACACGCGTAATGCAGCAGCAATGATATGTGGTGCCAATGAGGCAGACTATCACTTCGTCGGAGTTGACCTAAGTGTGATGGGTGAGGTCGCATTTGCTGATCTCGTTGCGGTACAAGAAGGGGATGGATGTCCTCATTGCGGCGGTAAATTCCTTCATACCAAAGGGATTGAAGTAGGGCATATTTTCAAACTCGGAACTACCTATTCTGCCCCGTTAAAAGCGGAGTTTTTGGATGAAAACGGACGTTCACAACCCTTTATTATGGGAACCTACGGGATGGGTGTCAGCCGTCTTGTTGCTGCCGTTATCGAACAGCATCATGATGAAAAAGGGTGTATCTGGACCCATGCAACAGCTCCTTATATGGTCAATGTAATGGTTTCAAATATCAAAGAAGAGGCACATCTTGCTTACGCTGAATCACTATATGTAAGTTTGGGACAAAATGGCATTGAGACGATTTTAGACGATCGCAAAGAGCGTTTTGGATTTAAGATGTCGGATGCAGAGTTAATCGGATTTCCATTTACGGTTATAGTCGGTAAAGAGATGGAAAACAATCACGTTCAAATCATGGTTCGAAAAACGGGTGAGATGATTACCGTCAGTACCGATGAGGTCATAAAAAAATTACAAGAGCTTATTGGATGATCTATTTTCTACTCTATTTTTTTTGTGAGGTTTTACTAACCGTAGAGGTTGCCTCAGAAATTGGTGGATTGATGATGTTTGCTGAAATTGTCGGGAGTGCTTTTATCGGAGTCCTGATTCTTTTTAATTTTCGCGCTACATTGGTTTCGAATATTATGGAACTCAAAGCACGACGACTCGATGCAAACGGTTTTTATCAGCGTAATTTACTCTCACTTTTGGGGGCTATTTTTTTAATTCTCCCCGGTATCTTGACCGATATTATTGGAATTTTGATACAATTTTCACTTTTAGTCGGGTTAATCATTAACCAATTTAAGCCAAAATATCCAGAAGAAAAAAACAAAACTCACTCAAAGGACGACAATGTTATTGATGCCGAAATTATCAGCGACTCTCCTTCTCTGCGCTAGCCTTTTTGGCGCTACGGATGCCGAAGTCATTACGTTTCTTAAAAAAGGAATCGGAAGCAATCCCAGTATTACCAATCTGGATGTCGATATTAGCGGAAAACAAAATGTTTCAGGGATGACTGGATGGCAAGCGTATTTTGTCACCATCGAAGCAGATGTAAAGCAAGGTGCTGAAAATCGCCATATTAATCAAAATGGAACTTATTTTGTCAATGGAGATACATTAGCACCAGAACTGGTCAACCTTAAAACAGGCGAGCGTTACAATGATACCATTGCTCCTAATTTTAACAGTGCTTATTACACCAAAGCCAATCTTGTCAGCGGTGAGGCAACTGCTACTCATAAAGTAGCTATTTTCTCTGATCCATTGTGCCCATTTTGTCGCAGATATGCTCCTGATGCATTGTCATATATGGCAAAATATCCGAAAACATTTGCCGTCTATTATTACCATTTTCCTCTTGACCAGCTCCATCCAGCTGCGGTTGCTTTGACTAAAGCAGCGATAGCAGCAGAGCAAAATGGTGTTAACAATGCTGCTCTTAAAATGTATCAAGTGGATATCGACCCCAATGAAAAAGACGAACAAAAAATTCTTGATGCTTTTAATAAGACCTTTAAAGTAAAACTGAGTGTTGCTGATTTACGTCGCCCTTCGGTCATCAAGCAGTATGAATTCGATCAAAAAGCGGTTCGTGCCATGATGGTAAACGGAACACCAACGGTATTTTTTAACGGTGTGAAAGATACGAAAAAAATGAAATACAAAGATGTAAAGGTTAAGTAATAGATGAAAAAACTCACCATCGCAACTCGTGGAAGCAAACTCGCTCTTTGGCAATCCAATTATATTAAATCGGTGATTGAATCCTCTCGCCCTGATATAGAAGTGGAACTCAAAATAATCATTACCTCGGGGGATAAAATTCTCGATGTTCCCTTGGCGAAAATTGGCGGTAAAGGGTTATTTCTAAAAGAGATTGAAGAAGCGCTTTTAGCGGGAGAGGCGCAAATGGCTGTCCATTCGCTCAAAGATGTCCCTACTGTGATGCCCGCAGGACTGCTTTTGTCCGCTATTACAACCCGTGAAGATGTTCGCGATGCGATGTTGAGTGAAAAATATCCGAATATTGTTTCATTACCGCAGGGTGCAGTTGTGGGGACATCCTCTCTTCGCCGTCGTATGCAGTTGGTAAAACAACGTCCTGATTTGGTGATCAAAGATTTGCGCGGAAACGTGGATACCCGTATTCGTAAGCTCAAAGAAGGCGAATTTGATGCGATCATCCTAGCTGCTGCAGGTATTAATCGTCTTGGATTTGCACGTTTAGTCGAGTATTTTTACCCGATTTCTTTGGAGGAAATGATTCCTGCAATGGGGCAGGGCGCATTAGGAATTGAGACCATTAATGAGCCGTGGGTTTTAGAAATTGCGGCAATGCTTGAAGACACCGGCAGCCGTATTGAAACGACAATTGAGCGTGAATTTGTTGATACTCTCCAAGGAGGATGTCAAGTTCCCATTGGTATAAGTGCTCGTGTCCTCAATGATGGAAATGTCAGTATCCGCTCAACCCTTGGTATGCCAGATGGAAGCGACATTATGGGTGAAGAGATTACGATTTCACTTGATGAAATCAACGGCGTTGGAGAAGCCATGGCTCGTCGCCTGATTGATAAAGGGGCGATGGAATTGTTGTCACGTGCTGAAATCATGGCAGATGGGCACAAAGTATGACGTTAGCCAAAACACTAGACCTTCTCAAAGCACATAACGAATTACGTGTTATTGATACTCCTTTAGATATCCATCTTGAAATTCCTCATTTGGCGTATGCTGAAGTTAAAAAAGAGGATGGCGGAAAGGCACTGCTGTTTACTCATCCGATGGATGCAAAGAGCAATAAAGAATTTTCCACTCCAGTGGTGATGAATCTTTTTGGTTCCTACAAACGTACGGAACTTCTTTTTGGTCGTGATGTTGAAGGGGTGGCAAGCGAGATTGAAAAACTCATCCATATGAAACCGCCTCAAGGGTTTAAAGAAAAAATTGGGATGCTGGGTGATCTTTTCGCGATGAAAGATATCTTTCCTAAAAAGCTTAAAACGCGCGGAGCATGTCAAGAAATAATCGTCCAAGGCGATGATATCAATTTGTATGACTTACCGATTTTGACTACATGGGAACTAGATGGCGGTCCTTTTATCACGATGGGTCAAGTTTATACCCAAAGTTTAGACGGAGAAGTTGTCAATCTTGGGATGTATAGACTCCAAGTGTATGATAAAAACCATCTCGGAATGCATTGGCAAATCCATAAAGATTCTTCACACTTTTTCGATCAGTACCAACGTGCCGGTAAAAAAATGCCGGTTTCCATCGGTATCGGTGGAGATCCGCTTTATACGTGGTGTGCGACCGCTCCATTGCCTTATGGTGTCAATGAACTTTTGCTGTATGGCTTGATAAAAAAAGAGTCGCCGAAGCTGGTCCAATCGATAACAACACCTCTGTATGTTCCAGAAGATTTAGATTTTGTGATTGAGGGGTGGGTGGATACTGAAAAACTGCTCCTTGAAGGTCCATTTGGCGATCATACGGGATACTACACGCTCGCAGAACATTATCCTGCACTGGAAGTAAGTGCAATTACCAGTCGTAAGAAGCCTCTTTATCTTGCTACCGTAGTAGGAAAACCGCCATTAGAAGACAAATACATGGGATGGGCAACGGAGCGGATATTTTTACCGCTTCTTAAAACCAATGCCGCAGATTTGATTGATTATCATATGCCTGAAAATGGAGTTTTTCATAATCTTATCTTGGCAAAAATGAAACCATTGTATAAAGGGCACAGTAAACAATTTATGCATCTTTTTTGGGGTTCAGGGCAGATGAGTTTTGTCAAACATGCCCTCTTTTTTAGTGAAGATGCCCCAAAATTGACCAATTATGAAGCATTACTGACGTATGCACTGAACCGTTTTATCCCTAAATGTTTATTTATTTCCGAGGGAATTACAGATGCATTGGACCATTCCAGCCCTGAAACTCTTGTTGGGGGAAAATTAGGGGTTGATTTTACTTCCTTGCACGCGCTTAAAAAACCGGATGTCATTGACAGTGCGCTCTTGTTGGAGCGCATTCGTCCGCTTCTGCCTGAAGTATGCGAAGTGACTCAATACATGCGTCATACTGCAAATCCCATTACGGTTATAAGTGTCAATAAACATCGTTCATTGGCGGCTACTGCCAAAATATTGGCTTCTTTGGAATCCATTTTACGCATAGTGGTTGTTGTAGATGCCCAAAATAATGATATTAACAATCCCTACATGTTAGTATGGAGAGTTGCAAACAACATTGATGCCGGACGTGATATTTGTGTATCCGGTTCTATTGTTTCGATCGATGGATCAACTAAATCATTAATGGATGGATTTGAACGGGAGTGGCCAGGTGATGTCCTTTGTACTCCTTGTGTTGTCGATAAACTAAAATCACTTTCGCTTTGGGATTTAGAGCCAAAATGGGAACAAAAATACCAATTATAGAAGAGTACTGAGACTATATTAAGCAATATATTAGAATTCCTAATGTATCATCATTTAGATTTTAATTAAACAGGGAATTATATTTATGATAAAATCAACTGCACTTATTACCTTATTGTTGGTATCAACCTTTGCATCATTGAATGCAGCAACGTATAAGGGGCAAAAAATTTATATGGATACATGCAAAGATTGTCATGGAAGCGGTCAAACGCTTGCCGCATCAAAAAATACACGCACGTGGGAAAAACTTATGGATAAAAAAGGTGAGCAACTTGCTTCTATTCATTTGAATTCTAAAAAAGCGCAAGCTTCATGGGAATATTTTGCAGACAAAAAGTTTACGAAAGATTCAAAACATCTTGAAGACTTTTTCACTGAATACGCTAGAGATAGCGGTAACGTTCCTGCCTGTAATTAACTTTTTTGCTTTATTACCGCATCGCGGTAATACTTTCTAAACCAAACTTCGCTAAAATACCCCACTTTTTATATTATTTGGAGTCACTATGGAAAAAATGTGGTCCGGACGTTTTGCACAAGATGCTTCGTCACTGTTGGAACAATTTAATGCATCGATAATGTTTGATCGAAAACTGTATCGTGAGGATATAGAAGGCTCGGTAGCTCATGCTCAGATGTTAGCGCATCAGGGTATTTTGACTCAAGAGGAATTACTCTCCATAGAATCAGGTATGGCTCAGGTCTTGAGTGAAATTGAAGCAGGTTCTTTTGAATGGAAAATCGGTGATGAAGATCTTCATATGGCGATTGAAAAACGCCTGACGGTCATTATTGGTGAAGCGGGTAAAAAACTTCATACTGCTCGCAGCCGCAACGATCAAGTTGCCCTTGATTTTCGCCGTTATGTTCTGCGTAAAAACAGTGAAATTGCAGAAAAAATACAATTGTTGATGAGTATTATTGTCGATATTTCTCGTGAGCATACAACGACGCTTCTTCCGGGAATGACACATTTGCAGCATGCGCAACCCATTAATTTTGCCTTTCATCTGTTGGCGTATGTGACTATGTTCAAACGTGATGTTGAGCGTTTTGAGAGTTCGTATGAGCGTAATAACATCTCACCAATCGGATGTGCAGCGCTTGCAGGAACCCCTCATAATATTAATCGTGAAATGACCGCTAAAACACTGGGCTTTAACTCGGTCAGCGTGAATTGTCTCGATACTGTAAGCGACCGTGATTTTGCCCTTGAAATTCTTTTTAATATTTCAACGTTGATGATGCACATCTC
>JAGXHZ010000042.1 GCA_024635855.1 Sulfuricurvum sp. | reverse complement strand
GGGAGAATTTCCAAAATAGAGTTGGTTTTAAACTCAGGTTTTTCTACTTCTGAAAGGACAACGGCTTCTGTTTCTCGATTAGAAAGAGTAAGAGAAACTTTTAGACCAATTGTGAGAGAAATATCGGAATGATAGGTAAGAGGTTCAAGGGGGGAGCCCAAAAGGGCTAGAGAATAATAATACACTTTTTTTATAGTTAGTTAATCAATAATTTACATTGAGCCCCATAAGTTCCATTTGCAGTATCACATGTAAATCCACCAGTAGCAGGAGTATAGGTAAATGTAGTATTAACATTATTGATTTTATAGATATATGTCCAACCAGCTGTCGCACTACCCCCTACGGAGTTGTCCCATTTTCCATTTGTATCATCTTGGGTAGTAATACCATACTGCAACAACGAACCATTAGTAGCATTACTATCATTATCATCAAATAGAAGAGTGGTTGTACCGCTAACATTTAATCGACTAATATAAGCAGATTCACCCTTCATCAAACGCCCCTGACGTTCGCTCACGATCGCCGCACGAATCGCCGCCACATCACTTCGCCCTTTGGCTATTTGCGCATCATCACGGGTTGCAGCAAGTTTTGGGATAGCAACTGCCGCCAAAATACCCAATACAACTATGACAAATACTAACTCAATCATAGTAAAGGCTTTTCGTCTAGTGAATAACACTTGTTCCCCTTAGCTTCATAGGATAATTTTCTGCATGTATCATTTGTTGCATAGAGGTACATATACTATCTGTTCCTGCACTTCCTAAGGACATTCGCAATACCTCTTCTGTACCGGTCGTATTAATATCCGCCGTTAAACAATCAATAATCGCTCCACCTTTTATAACGGCTTTCTTCGATGATAAACTAACATCTCCACTCGCTTCAAGCATGGTAAAACTATTTGACATTACAGCTAATGAATCATCTGTAGCACCCTTGCTAGTAGCATAAGAGGCTATCTCTTCCATACCTGCCATCACACCACTTGCTATGACAGAAGCTTTTGCATCATCACGTGTCGCACTCAACTTTGGTATTGCTACAGCGGCCAAAATACCTAAAATAACAATAACAAAAATGAGTTCAATCATAGTGAAAGCTTTTCTCATAATCTTGGGAAACCTCACTTAATTTAAAAAATATCAACAAGATGGAAAATCCATCTTGTTTAAAAAAGTTAGCGAACTACACCTGTACCTGCGGTTACAATTGTAGTTGGTGGATTAATTTGTTTTACTGCTGTACATATTGCTGTACTACCAGCTCCATCTGCAACTGTAATATTTGTATCATTAACAGTTATTGTTGTACACGTAGCACCACTTGATGCTTTATCCTTGATGGAAATTGCTGAACCAGTCATTGTCATATAGCCACTTGCTTTACCCTCTGTATAGGTATTTGATGCTGTTAGCATAAGAGTATCCGTTGTTGGAGCTACACCTTGCGATACGGTATAAGCACTTGCTTCAGAAATCATTGTTTTCACATTAGCTGCTAATTTAGCCGCTTGTGCATCATCACGTGTTGCTGCGAGTTTCGGAATGGCAACTGCTGCCAAAATACCAAGGATAACGATAACGAAGATTAACTCGATCATAGTAAAACCTGAACGTTTCATGGTTTACTCCTTACATCTTAAAAAAGTAGTTACGCTTGTAACTCTAGTGCTATTATGAACCTCTGAGTCTTACAAAGCCCTTAATCAATACAATATGTGATAATAATTTGTTATACATTGAAACAACTTTCTCTCTTTAATTACGATTAAACATTGTAGGCGTATAATTCGCTTCATAATGTTGCTCGTTATTCGAGCTTAAAAGGCGAAATAGATCATGAATACTGCAGAGATTGAGACATTAGGGATAAAAAACACCCAAAATATTTTTCATAATTTAACTTTTGATGAATTAATAGAGCATGAACTTCGTAACGATGAATGCACGATGACTAGCAGCGGTGCAACGACGGTTGATACGGGAATCTTTACCGGACGAAGTCCTAAAGACAAATATTTTGTCAACAGCGACCCTTCCAATCAATACATCGCATGGGGTGATGTCAATAAAAAAATTGATAAAGCCGTTTTTGATGAGCTCTTGATCGTTGCACGTGAACAGCTTTCTAATAAAGACTTGTATATCACTGATGTCTTTTGCGGTTCCAGTGCTTCGAGCAAACGTTCCATTCGTTTTGTTTCTGAAATCGCATGGCAGTCTCATTTTGTCAAAAATATGTTTATTCGCCCTGACTACGAAGATCTAAATGATTTTAAACCTCAGTTTACTGTTCTCAATGCGTGTAAAGCGGTTAATAGCCAATGGGAAAATCACGGACTGAACTCAGAGGTGTTTGTCCTTTTTGACATCGAAGCCAATCTTTGTATTATCGGTGGGACATGGTACGGCGGTGAAATGAAAAAAGGAATTTTTTCAATGATGAACTACTGGCTTCCGCTTGAGGGTAAGCTTGCGATGCATTGTTCTGCTAACGTGGGACCTGCTGGCGATACTTGTCTCTTTTTCGGTCTTAGCGGTACTGGAAAAACGACGCTCTCTACCGATCCGCAACGTGCACTCATCGGTGATGACGAACACGGCTGGGATGATGAAGGTGTCTTTAATTTCGAGGGTGGATGTTATGCCAAGGTCATTAATCTCGACCCTAAAAATGAACCTGAAATCTACGCTGCCATCCGTAAAGGTGCTCTGCTAGAAAATGTCGTTTATGATGAAGACGGCTTAGTTAACTACGAAGATGGCTCGAAAACGGAGAATACCCGTGTTTCTTATCCGATTGAACACATCGACAATCATCAGCCCTCACTTCAAGCTGCCCATCCTCAAAATATTATTTTTCTCTCTGCCGATGCTTTTGGGGTACTTCCTCCGGTGAGCAAGCTCTCTAAAGAACAAGCAATGTACTATTTCCTCAGTGGCTATACCGCCAAAGTTGCCGGAACGGAGCGCGGTATTACAGAGCCGGTTGCAACCTTTAGCTCATGTTTTGGAGAAGCGTTTTTACCTCTGCACCCGACCGTTTATGCAAAACTTTTAGGTGAAAAAATCGACATGCATCATGTTAATGTTTATCTCGTGAATACGGGATGGACAGGCGGCGCTTATGGTGTCGGAAGACGAATGAGCATCAAAGATACGCGAGCATGTATCAATGCTATTTTAGACGGTTCAATCAATGAGTCTGAATTTGATACTACTAATACTTTTGGATTTCATATACCAAAAACACTCGGAACCATCAATCCTACTATCCTTAACCCGCGTAATGCATGGGAAGACAAAGATGCGTATCTCGTTCAACGTGATAATTTGGCTAAACTCTTTATTAAAAACTTCAAAAAATATACGGATGGAACAAGTGGATTTGATTATTCTGCTGCAGGTCCGAAAGTTATCGACTAAACTCTTCCTTTCATTATTCCTGCTTATGCGGGAATCTACAATAGATATTGCACTTATATTCATCTAACACAATTTTCTTGTGAATTCAAAAATATACGTGCTTAATGAAGCAAAGTAAAAGCATAAATACAATTTAAGAAATACACTTTAGAGTTGAATTCTCAAGAAAATTGTGTTAGATAAATATGATTAGTCAAAGTGGGTCACTATTCCCGCATAAACGGGAACAGTAGAAAAGGTTAGCAAGAATAAGTAGTTTTAAACTCATAAGCAGTTGGACGACCTTCATCTGGCCATACATCACGCTCAAATCGGTAATGTCTGTATGCTTCCAAGAATTCATCCGTAAATACAGGTTTCAAGAAGTCATTATCACGAACAAGTGACTCTAAAGAACCACGAAGCGTGTGTGGCATTTGAGGAATACCTTTTTCACGAATTTCGTCTAAAGAGAGTTCATAAAGATCTTCATCCATTGGACCGATTGGAATCTCTTTGTTGATAATACCGTCAAGTCCAGCCATCATCATTGTTGCAAATGCAAGATAGGGGCATGCAGTAGAGTCTGGGAAACGCATCTCAATACGAGTCGCTTTTTCACCTGCACCATAAGGGATACGGCAAGATGCTGAACGGTTTTGAGAAGAGTACGTTAATACACTTGGTGCTTCAAATCCTGGGAGTAATCTTTTGTATGAGTTGGTTGTTGGATTCGTAAATGCAGCAACCGAACGAGCATGCTTAAAGATACCGCCAACATAGTTAAGACCCATTTCAGAGATATTTGCGTAGTTACCTTCTTTATAGAAAAGGTTTTTACCCTCTTTCCATAGTGATTGGTGAACGTGCATACCGTTACCGTTATCCCCAAACATTGGCTTAGGCATAAAGGTAGCCGTTTTACCGTTAAGGTGAGCTACCATTTTTACAACGTATTTATATTTTTGAACGTTGTCCGCTGCACCGATGATATCAGAGAAAACGATACCGATTTCGTGTTGCCCTTGAGCAACTTCGTGGTGACCAAGAACTACTTCAAGACCAATTTGCTCCATTACTTGCATCATTTCAGCACGGATATCTACAGCAGAGTCTGTTGGTGCTACTGGGAAGTAACCACCTTTGGTTCCTGGTCTGTGACCTGTGTTGTAGTTATCCGGATATGCATTGTTTGAATTCCATCCGCCCTCTTCGGTATCTACCTTGTAACCCGCTTCATTGATGTTGTCAACAAAAGTTACAGAGTCAAACATAAAAAATTCATTTTCAGGACCAAAGTAAGCAGCATCGGCAATACCTAAAGACTCAGCATGTTTAAGTGCTGCTTTTGCGATTGAACGTGGGCATCTCTCATATGCTTGTTTTTTGTAAATGTCATAAACGTCACAGAAAACAATAATGGTTGGATCAGCAGTAAAAGGATCCATAAATGCAGAACCAGCATCAGGGATAAGTAACATATCTGATTTATTGATTGGCTGCCATGCATCTATTGATGAACCATCAAACGGTAAACCACCTTCGAATTGACCGGCATTAACTGCACTGTAACGGTAAGTAACGTGGTGCCAAGTCCCTTTAATATCAGTAAAACGGAAATCTACGAACTGAACATCGTTCTCTTTAGAAAAAGTAAAAAACTCTTCTACACTGTTTACAAATTTACCCATACATTTCACCTCAAAAATAAAATTGTAAACAGTATAGCAAATTAATATTAATTGTAAAAATGTAAAGTGCCTAAAATTTAATCATCACTCTATCTCTGTTGCAATATGTGGCACACTCACTGTAACCAAAAGATCGCGCTAATGCTTCAGTTTCATCCGTAAACATCCCCACTTGATCGGGACGATGTGCATCTGAGCTAAACGTAATCGGTATGTCTAACAAGGCTATGGATTCGAGTAATAATGGGGATGGATAGGCTTCAGCTACCGGCTTTCGAAGACCTGAGACGTTAATTTCAATGACCATATTGGCTTTTTTAATTGCTTTAAGTGCATTTTTTGCTAAAATCCGGATGTCTGTTTTAGGGAAAAACTTGAAAACTTTGAGCAAATCCAAATGTCCGATGATGTCAAATTTTCCACTCAATGCCATTTCTTCTATTAGCTTAAAATAACGAGAATAGAGCACATCCATATCCTTCCCCGCATATTGGTGAATGTACTCAGGATTATCAAATCCCCATTCGTCTATAAAATGGACACTTCCAATCAAATAATCACAAGGTCGCTTTAGAACCCTCTCATCCATATATCCCGGAAGATAATCAACTTCATAGCCTAGTAATAGATTAATCTTACCTTGGTAATTCTCTTTAGCCTCTTGAATCCATTGCTCATACAGGTGCATTTGCGAAAATTCCATTCGGTACTGTGGGTCATACTCCATCGGAGCATGATCTGAAAATCCGAAATACTTTGTTCCCTGCGCTATTGCAGCTTCTACATACTCGTTTACACTGCCCGTTGCGTGATTGCACAACACGGTATGATTGTGGAGGTCAACTTTCATCGTATTTCCTATTGTAAATAATCATTTTAATGTTATTATAGTGCAATTTTTTATGAGGTACCATTATGACACAAGAAGAACTTGATGCGCTTATGAATGAAGATTTAGAGATGGATGAAATCACCGAATCTCAAGAGGAGGTTGATTCTCCAGAAGAGATTGATCAAGTATTAAACGACATTGACGCTCCTAATGCTTACCGTCCTTCAGCCACGCAAAGCTGGCCTCCTCCACCGACGGATGATAATAAAATGGTTCATCAGCTCGATGATGTCACCAAAGAGAGTGAAGAAAAAGCATCTGAGATTTTTGATCTCATCGAAATAATCAGTAACGATTTAGGGGATGGTGAAAAGCATATTAAGAATGTCAAAGCAATTATTGATTCCAATCTTGCTCTTTTTACGACATTGCACGCTAAATTTCCTCACGTTGAAGCATTTGAGACACAACTGACTCAAAATACGCAAGCTAAAGAAAAACTCGATGCAGTGGAGCAGATCCTTCAAGATGGAGGCGATGCTATTATGAACGTTATGGATATTATGCAATACCAAGATATTCACCGCCAAAAAATCGAGCGGGTTATCAATGTTATGCGCGCATTGTCTACGTATATGAACCATCTTTTTTCAGGAAAAATTGATGATTCTAAACGGGTTAGCTCGGCGGTACATATCCAGGGAGATACGGATACCGAAGATGTTGTGAGCAGTGATGACATTGAAGCATTACTTGCTTCATTTGGGCAAAAGTAGAGGTTTTTTTCGCTAAAATTCCCTAAAATTTAGAAGAATCGAGCAACTGTCTTTGAAAAAAGTAGAACTCCTCTCCCCTGCGGGAAATTTAGAAAAACTCAAAATTGCTATCGATTACGGCGCAGATGCCGTATATGGCGGGGTTAGCCACTTTTCACTTCGTATCCGTTCGGGTAAAGAGTTCGATTTAGAGAGCTTTAAAGAGGGGATTGATTACGCTCATGCGCGTGGACGCAAAGTCTATGTTACGATCAATGGCTTCCCCTTTAACTCACAACTCAAACTTCTAAAAGAACATATTGCTACCATGGCATCCCTCGAGCCTGACGCGTTTATCGTTGCCACGCCTGGGGTTCTTAAACTCGCTCATCAGATTGCTCCTCAAATTCCACTGCATCTCTCAACGCAAGCGAACGTCATGAATGTATTGGATGCGCAAGTCTATTATGATATGGGGGCACGCCGTATTATCGCTGCACGGGAAATTTCCCTCAAAGACCTCATTCAAATCAAAGCCGAACTCCCTGATTTGGAAATCGAAGTCTTTGTCCATGGTTCAATGTGTTTTGCCTACAGTGGACGCTGTCTCATCTCCACACTTCAAAGCGGTCGTGTCCCTAACCGTGGAAGCTGTGCCAATGATTGCCGTTTCCCCTATGAAATGTACGCTGCCAATCCTGAGACGGGGACACTGTTCAAACTCGAAGAGCATGAGGGGATCGGAACGTACATTATGAATTCCAAAGATCTTAATCTCGCGTCTCACATGAGTGAAATTTTACAAAGCGGTGCGATCGATTCGGTCAAAGTAGAGGGACGTACCAAAGCTCCCTATTATGCAGCAATTACCGCTAAAACTTATCGACGTGCTATTGATGATTATTATGAGGGGAAATTTGATGATGAGGCGTATCAAAAAGAGTTGAATACGATGCAAAATCGCGGGTTTACCGATGCCTATCTCATTAATCGTCCTTTTGAGAAACATGATACACAAAATCTCGACTTTACAATGATGATGGGAACGCATCAAGTTGCGGGCATGGTGGATGAGTCGGGTGAGTTTTTTGAGTGCAAGTACAAAACGTTTCCCAATGATGTTATGGAAATTGTTGCCCCTTCTGATACACTCATCGAAGCGTGTGACAATGAAATCGGAACGGTCGAAAATCGAGATGGTCAGTGGATCATCATCTTCAAACAGCTCGTCGCTGAAAATGGAAAAGTATGGGATCAAATACACAGCGGGAATCTAAACCGATTTAAACTCCCATGTTCTCTACCTCACTTTACCTTTTTTCGTATCCCCGCAACTGAGGATATGGGAGTAGGAACGAGATGCTAGCCGTCATTCCGTGCCACGACACGGAATCCACAAAGATATTCAAAAAATATAAGGAGAAAACAGTATGAAATTTGTATCTATTATTATGGGGAGTAAAAGCGATTTTGATGTGATGAAATCGTGCTCACAAACGTTTGAAGAGTTCGGTGT
>JAGXHZ010000005.1 GCA_024635855.1 Sulfuricurvum sp. | reverse complement strand
GGGTTGAAGAACACTATCGTGCTAATCTGACAATGGCTTCACATGTACGAAGAGCGCTTTTTGAGCGTCGCATTATCTGCCATTATCAGCCGATTATCAATCTAAAAACAGGTGCCGTAGACAAATATGAAACGTTAGTCCGCATGATAGACGAAGAGGGCAATATTATACCGCCGATAGAATTTTTACCCATCGCGAAACAAACAAAGCTTTATCCCCAAATTACCCTTGAAGTAGTTTATCAAGCCTGTACCCTTTTTGCATTACGGAAGGAAGAATTTTCAATTAACCTATCCGACAGTGATATCCGTAATCCCCATACGGTAAGCGAGATTATTAAAACGATTACCGAAACGGGTACCGCCTCCAGAGTCGTATTTGAGATTTTGGAATCTGAGGGGATTGAGAATTATGATGAAGTGACACAGTTTATTACGCAGGTCAAAGCATTGGGGGCGAAAATAGCCATCGATGATTTCGGGACGGGGTACTCTAATTTTGAAAATATTCTAAAGCTTAGTGTTGATTACATCAAAATAGACGGTTCGCTGATACGAGAGATTTCTGGCAATCGGCGCCACCATATTATTGTTGAAACGATTATCGATTTCGCACAGAAAATTGATGCTAAGACGATTGCGGAATTTGTCGGAGACGAGGTCATCTATAATACGATCAAAGAACTTGGTGTAGATTATTCGCAAGGGTACTTTACCGGTAAACCGACATCACTGTCGTGATGCGGTTTTGTAGAGAGGGATTTTAGCGCAGTACATGCCCCACGAATTTTGACATATTATTCAAAATTTTGCCACCGCGACGAAACCCTAATCCGCATGCTTCATAGGCAAAAAATACCCCTGCTTGGTAGCTGTTTCCTTTTGCATCTTTTGGGAACTCGACGTATTCTTGATAGATTGGTTTGAAATTACCGTAGGGACCGTCATTGGCTTCGAGCACGTTGCCAGACGCATCCAAAATCTTTACATTCGCCCCTTCACGACCAAACATACGCTTTTCAACGCAAGATACTCCTTGAAGCGGTTCATAGGAGGTTTTCAGGAGATACGGCGACTCTGGGAAAAGGTCGCAGAGTATTTTCAGCATCCCTTTGGATTGGAAGAGTAATGTGTAGGCGGGATTGAGGATGATTGCTTTTTGATTGTTCATGATGGTAGTAAGCAAAACTGCAAGTTCGTTTTCATCGATGGCAATGTCTTCCCACGGGAAAAGTTTAAACCAGTATTCGTAAGGAATTTCATTGCTGTCATAAATCCCCTCTTCGTCAAATTTAACGCCTCCAAGCGGTTCAAATCCTGTTTCAAATCCAGCATCGATTGCCATTTGCTGCAATAATCTGACAGTTTGTTCCTCTTCGGTATTTCCACTCACAGAGCTAAAAAGAATTTTCCATCCATCGTAGTGTTTTTCAAACTCACTTGGTTCATCAAAGAGGGTGACAAGACGGCGAAAATTTTCACTGATGGCTTCATAGATGTTGTTAAATTGACGCTCTTCATCCATGTTGTTGTGTTTGAGAATAGCCCATTGGAGTATGGCAGTTTCAAAAAGGGAGGTTGGGGTATCGGCATTGAATTCGATGAGTTTGATGGGTTTTCCATCAATTCCTCCTGCTAAATCGAAGCGACCATAGAGGTGCCAATGGACATCGTTGTCCCAGCTTTTTTTGATGGTATCAATGAGATTAAACGGAATTCCCAATTCAAAAAAGAGGTTATTGTCGATAACGTGTTGTGCAGCCGTTGCGTACATATCATAAAGTTCATTGACGCATTCGTAATAGGCTTCAGCCTCATGATCCGTTACGATAACGAGTTCATCCGCAACGTATTTACTTTCGTCACTGTCAGTATGCCATGCAAAACTAATTTCTTCAAGGGTTGTGTCATTAATGGGGTTAATCGTTTGAAGTAATACCATATTTATCCTCCGTAACTGCTAGAAGAAGAGGTACTACTTGCACCTTTGTTTCCAAAAAAGCTTTTTTTACCTGAGTTAGCCGTGGATGATCCGCCAGCTGCAGATTTATGATACGCCGAGCGATTAGAGACATCTTGGTGTCTTTGAACATTTTTATTATTCATTAACGCATTTCCAATCATATTTCCAAGCAATGCACCACCGGCAGCAGCTAAAATAGTTCCTGCCAAACCCATCCCCTCGCCGTGAGGTTCGGCATTGAGTTCAGATTTCCCCTCTTGCATTTTTTTATACTCTTGATCCGCCATCTCTTTCATTTCGGCTTCACTCATGACACGTTCATTCACCGTACCGTTTTCATCGGTCTCTTTGATAATCGCGCGGCTTGGACCTGTGGTTGGCATCTCTTCGATGATAACGTATTTTCCGCCAGGCTGTTGTTCCACCACTAGAAATTTATTTTGTCCCTCTGTAGCTTGCTGTTCTTCTGGGGCGCTTTGGCAACCGCTTAGAGCAGTTAATACGGCGATTCCTGTGGCTCCAAGCATAATGTTTTTTGCACTGATAATATGTTTCATTTTTCTTTTCCTATCGTAGTTTTTTGGATTGTGTTGCGGTGAGTCTGAAAATCTTAGAGGGGGCAGAGGAGCTGAAACCTCTGAAATCTTCAATGATAGTGTCGCTATGGGTCAAGCAAAAATCTGGATCATATTCGTGACCGCTCTCATTGGCGGAAGTAGAATAGAGCCATCCATATTTTTGAATCAAACGAGAATGGGTTGGATCACTCACGTATCGGAGCGCTTGATTCTTAATAACAAAAGTAGTGTGCTGTGCATGCCGAACCCATGAGCGGTATTTAAGGGGAACTCTCACGGTGGATTGAAGCACGTTCAGTGAAGCAAAAACTTTTAAAAAAGGTTTTCCTTCTTCTCGCCCTTTGAGTCGCGCAAGAGAAGCGCTATCTTGTGAGAGGAAACCGACCGTAGTATCAGTCTGAGCGAGTATGATTGGCATTTTTAGCGTACCAAAAAATCCTGAAGAGCGTGTGGTTTCATCCAGCTGTCATCACCCATATAGGTCATGGCTTCGATGGCTGCTCGTGCTGCACTGAGGGTTGTGAAATAAGGGATTCCCATACGCAATACTACTTGACGAATCTGTTCGGCATCTTTTTTGGATGTTTTATTGTCAGAGGTGTTGATGGCGAGAGAAATATCACCGTTTTTCATCATGTCCTCGATATTCGGACGACCCTCAGATATTTTTAAAACGACTTCGCACGGGATTCCGGCAGCTTCAATGATTTTTTGAGTACCACGCGTAGCAACCAGTTTAAATCCTTGGGCGTGAAGACCGCGAGCAATTTCAGGTGCATGCATTTTATCCGTTTCGATAAAGGAGAGAAAACACGTTCCTGTTGTTGGAATTTTGTTTCCTGCTGCAAGTTGGCTTTTGGCAAAACTTATCCCAAAGTTCTCACTGATACCCATGACTTCACCCGTTGATTTCATCTCAGGAGAGAGTACCAAGTCAGCGCCATAAAGTTTGTTGAACGGGAATACTGCCTCTTTAATGGCAACGTGCCCTTTAAGACGAGGTTTTAGAAGACCATTTTCTTCCATGACAACATTGTAATTGTCATAAAATTTCAGAGCATTTCGAAGAGTATCTCCTACCATAACGCGTGTTGCAACTTTCGCAAGAGGCATACCGGTGGCTTTGGATACAAAAGGGACAGTACGTGATGCACGAGGGTTGACTTCGATGATGTAAACTTCATTTTGAAAGATTGCGTATTGTATATTGAGTAATCCAATAACGCCAAGCCCCAATGCGATTTTTTTGGTTTGTTGCTCCACTTGCGCTTGATGGTCGGCGCTGAGACTCACGGGTGGAAGAGAACAAGCGCTGTCTCCTGAGTGAATCCCTGCTTCTTCAATGTGTTGCATGACAGAGCCAATATAGACATCGGTTCCATCAGTAATCGCATCGACATCAAGTTCAACCGCTTGATCCAAGAATTTGTCAACCAAGACGGGAGAATCATTGCTCACCGATACGGCAACGTCCATGTAGGTACGAAGCTCGTCTTCATTGTAGACGATACGCATTGCACGTCCACCTAAAACATACGATGGGCGCACAAGAACCGGATAGCCAAGTTCTTCAGCTACTTTAAAGGCTTGCTCTTTGGTCATAGCGATACCATTTTCCGGTTGCTTAAGTCCTTGCTCGACAACGAACGCGGAGAACTTTTCACGATTTTCGGCAAGATCAATTACTTCTGCCGAAGTACCTGCAATGACGGCTCCGATATTGTGGAGTGCATTGGCAAGCTTGAGGGGAGTTTGACCTCCGAAATGGACGATAATACCGTTAGGCTGCTCACGTTCAACGACAGCACGAACGTGTTCAAAATCGATAGGCTCGAAATAAAGCACATCAGACGTATCGTAGTCGGTTGAAACCGTTTCAGGATTACAGTTATACATGATGGTCTCAATTCCCATCTCTTTAAGAGCGAATGCGGCATGAACACAACAGTAGTCAAACTCGATCCCCTGACCGATACGGTTTGGTCCTCCACCTAAAATCATCACTTTTTTCTTGTCGCTTGCTCGAGGTTCTTGAGCACCCAAGCGGGTAATATTGGTCGTTGAATACAGATATGGGGTTAATGCGCCAAACTCTGCGGCACAGGTATCGACTTCGTTGTATTCATGCGCAATTGCTAGGGTTTTACGTGCCGTATAAACATCATCTTCTTTTGTGATTTTATCATTAAGGGTGATGAGGCGTGCAATATTTTTATCCGAGAACCCTTCGGTTTTAAGAGTACGAAGTTGTGGCTCATCGGTAAGTGTTTTAGACGTAATATGAGATTCTTGAGCAATGATCTCTTCGATTTGCGTTAAAAACCATGGATCGATTTTTGAAAGTTCAAAAATATCACTGTGGCTTAGACCCATACGGAACCCTTGGGCAACGTAGAGAATACGATCTGCATTAGGACGGCGAATTTCGTGTTTGACAAATTCTAAATCACCATCGATCGGATCAAAACCGCATAATCCTGTTTCCAGAGAACAAAGAGCTTTTTGCACTGATTCTTTGAAAGTGCGACCGATTGCCATTACTTCCCCAACCGATTTCATACTTGTTGTCAGTGTTGATTCAGCTTCTGGGAATTTTTCAAATGTAAAGCGAGGAATTTTGGTAACGATGTAGTCAATGACCGGCTCAAAGGCTGCCGGAGTACCGGTAATGTCATTGGTGATTTCATCGAGAGTAAATCCTACGGCGAGGAGTGTTGCAACTTTTGCGATAGGATAGCCTGTTGCTTTAGATGCTAATGCCGAAGAACGAGAAACTCTCGGGTTCATTTCGATGACGATCATGCGTCCGGTCGCGGGATCAACGGAAAATTGAACGTTTGATCCGCCGGTATCAACACCGATTTCACGTAAAATAGCAAACGACGCATCACGCATACGCTGATATTCTTTGTCGGTGAGAGTAAGGGCAGGGGCTACGGTAATCGAGTCTCCGGTGTGAACGCCCATCGGATCGAAATTTTCGATCGAACAAACGATGATACAGTTATCGCTACGGTCACGAATAACTTCCATCTCGTATTCTTTCCACCCAAGAAGTGACTCTTCGATCAAAATTTCAGTGATAGGAGACTCATCGAGACCACGCTGTGCTAAGAGTTTGAATTCATCAATGTTATACGCAACACCGCTTCCTCCTCCTGCAAGGGTATAGGAAGCACGAATGATGGTAGGGAAACCAATTTCATTGGCAGCGCTGATCGCTTCTTCAATATTGTAAGCGTAACGAGAGATTGGAAGATCCATCCCAATTTTTTGCATACACTCTTTAAAGGCTTGTCGATCTTCCCCTTTTTTGATAGCACTTGGATTGGCCCCGAGGAATTCAATCCCCTCTAAAAGCCCTTGTTCATGCATAAGCATGGCGGCATTAAGCGCGGTTTGTCCACCCATAGTTGGGAGTATGGCATCTACTTTTTCATCTTTGATGATTTGAGCAATAATTTCAGGTTTAATAGGTTCGATGTAGGTGCGATCGGCAAATTCTGGATCGGTCATAATGGTGGCGGGATTGGAGTTGATTAGTACAACACGGTACCCTAGCTCTTTAAGAGTTTTAACCGCTTGTGTCCCAGAGTAGTCAAATTCACACGCTTGACCGATGACGATTGGACCTGATCCAATGAGAAGTATCGTTTTAATGTCGTCGCGTTTTGGCATGCTTACCCTTTTGTCAGAAAAATTTGTCAATTATAGGGTAAAAGCACTTAAAACCTGATTATTTTACCTTGGTTATGACGTGAAAATAGGAGGGGTTTTTGGCATAAAAATAGGGTTCAACTACAGCACTTTGGTAACCGCTTGCTTTTGAGATGGAGATTACTTTTCCTACCTTAAGTCCTGACAAAAAAATTTGATCCAGTCCAGAGGTAACGATTTCATCTCCAACATAAATAGGGACCCATGTAGGGATAAATTCAACAACAAGTCGACGCTCGTTATTACCTCGAACAATCCCCGGAGCTTGTGAATTGCCGACTGAAACGGCGTAAGAACTTTTGATGTCTCCATTGAGTAGTGCCATAGGAGCATGATTTTTAGAGACAACAATACCGGCAACATACCCTCGATAGATTAACCCATAAACGCGAGCAGGATCAAAATGCACCATTTCAAGCCATAATTTATGAGGATCACCCATGCGCACATAGGAAATAGTGCGTACCAGTTCAACTTCGGGAAGCGCTTTGATCGAACTGTTTTGCAGTTTCAATAAATTTTGGTATTCATTTGCTACTTCGTGAAGGGTTAAAAGTTCACGTTCATAATAGCGGTTACGCTGTTGTAGCTCGGTGATCGTTTGTGCTTGAGCAAGGTGTTTGGTGAAAGAGTTTTGAATACCTTGTATTTGATTGAGATAGGCAATTTTGATGCTTTGTGAAAGATGAATAAAAGGAGTCTGTAAAAAAGGGCTAAAATAAAGAGCCCCACCCACACACGCAAGAAGGAGAAATGTGAGAGAGATACGCTGTTTATTCATTATCAAAAAGTTCGTGAAGTTGATCGATCTCTTCGAGTGCGCGACCAGTACCGCGTGCTACACATAGTAATGGCTCGTCTGCAACGTAAACGGGAATTTTAATGGTTTCAGAGAGGTATTTGTCCAGTTGTCGAATCAATCCTCCGCCACCGGTCAAGATAACACCGTTGTTAACAATATCGCCCGCCAAATCAGGTGGCATATTTTCTAATACATCACGTAATGCTTCAAGAATCTCTTTGAGAGGCTCACGCATCGCTTCGCGAGCATCTTCACTGGAAAGTTCAAGTGAGGTTAGCAAGCCTTCTACTTGATCACGACCGTTGATAATCATTTTTAGCTCTTGAGCCAAAGGCATTGCAGTACCGATATTGATTTTGATGTCCTCCGCAATACGCTCACCGATAAGGAGATTGTATTTACGTTTGACATAATCCATGATAGCGCGGTCAATTTTGTCTCCGGCAACTCGGATAGAGCGGCACAGTACCAATCCGCCCAACGAGATAACACCGATTTCCGTTGTTCCGCCGCCGATGTCAACGATGACATTTCCCTTAGGTTCACGAATGTCAATTCCGGCACCGATAGCGGCAGCCATAGGTTCATCGATCAGATATACTTCACGCGCACCTGCACTCATTGCTGATTCCCGAACTGCTTTACGCTCTACTTGTGTTAATCCGTAAGGGATACAAATAATGATGCGCGGACTGATAAGGTTTCGTCGTCCGTGTGCTTTTTCAATAAATCGGCGAATCATTTTTTCGGTCATATCAAAATCTGCGATTACTCCGTCTTTCATTGGACGGATGGCTTTGATATTCCCCGGTGTTTTACCGACCATTTCTTTGGCTTCACGCCCTACTGCGAGGACTCTTTGTTGACCGTATTTTTCTGTTTTGACCGCAACAACGGAAGGTTCATTGATAACAATACCTTTCCCCTTGACAATTACAAGGGTGTTTGCGGTGCCTAAGTCGATGGCAAGGTCGTTTGAAAAGAGTCCGATAAGTTTATTAAATAGCATTATTGTGTCCTATGCGCTTTTTTGCGACGTTTTTTTGAGGTAAACGGGAAGAGATGCTTCATCAACTACTTCTTTAGTAATGATCACTTCGTATCCGCTGTATTCCGGAAGTTCATACATGATTTCACCCATGATTTCTTCTAAGATTGCACGAAGACCGCGCGCTCCTGTTTTACGGGTAAGCGCTTTGGCTGCGATAGCATTTAGGGCGTCTTTTTCGAAAGTAAGCTCAACGTCATCGATGGCAAAAAGTTTAATGTATTGTTTTGCAAGACAGTTTTTTGGCTCAGTGAGAATACGTACCATTTCATCTTCGGTGATTTTATTCAAGGATGCAATAATCGGAAGACGTCCAATAAGCTCAGGAATAAGACCATAGTTAACTAAATCATCGGGTTCAACATTTTCAAAACTATCGTCACCCTCAGCGGAATTACGTTTTTCATGACCAAAGCCCATAACGTTCTTCCCTTTCTTGCGTTCTAAAATCTGACCTAAGCCATCAAATGCACCACCGCAAATAAAGAGGATTCCGGAGGTGTCGATTTGGATAAAATCTTGATTTGGGTGCTTGCGTCCCCCTTTTGGAGGGATGTTGACAACTGCACCTTCAATGATTTTAAGAAGTGCTTGCTGAACCCCTTCGCCTGAGACGTCACGGGTGATAGAACGGTTTTCGCTCATACGGGAAATCTTGTCAATCTCATCGATAAAGACGATTCCCTGTTGGGCTCGTTCGATGTCACCATCGGCGGCTTGGAGAAGTTTGGTAAGGATGTTTTCGACATCTTCACCGACGTATCCAGCTTCTGTAAGACTGGTTGCATCGGCAATGGCAATAGGGACATTAAGAACACGTGCAATGGTTTGCGCCATGAGTGTTTTACCGCTTCCGGTAGGTCCGATGAGCAGGACATTGGATTTGGCAATTTCCGTATCATCGTTAACATTATGATGCTTGAAAATTCGTTTGTAGTGATTGTAAACCGCAACGGATAGAAGTTTACGGGCACGCTCTTGCCCGATAATGTATTGACCTAAAAAAGTATTGAGTTCTTTTGGAGTCAACAATTCAGTATTTAAATGTTCTCGTACAGCGGAAGAATCATTGCTGTTCTCTCCAAACATAATTTTATAGGCGGAAAACACACAATTTTTGCAAATGTAAACATTGTTACCGGCAATAAGTGGGTTTTGATCGCTTTCTTGTGCTTCACAGAAGCTGCAATGACGGTGTATCATGATTCTTTCCTTTCGAAGGGGATGCCCCGTTTGGTATTAATAATAAAGGTACATATATTTTTTACATACTCACTTGACGTGGCATTTAGCAGTGCGGCTGCATTTTCTTGGAGAGGTTTCCCTGACTCAAAAAGTTCTCGATATGCTGCTCGCAGAGCATCAATATCTTCACGCGCAACATGGCGGCGAAGACCGTTGAGATTGAGCCCTCGCAATACTGCGCGATTGCCTTCAACGAGACAATAAGGCGGTACATCTTGTGAGAGAGCCGACGCTCCGGCTATCATGGCATATTCCCCAATCTTTACAAACTGATGAATCGGTGTCATACCGCCGACAACAGCGTAATTTCCCATCTCTACGTGTCCTGCAAGGGTTGCGGCATTGGCTAATATACAGTGGTCACCGATGATAACATCATGCCCTAAGTGAACATATCCCATGAAGAGATTATGATTGCCTACAACCGTTTTACTCCCGCCGCCTGCAGTTCCCGGATTAAAAAGGGTAAACTCACGAATGGTATTATGGTCGCCAATGATAAGTTCTACCTCTT
Source organism: Sulfuricurvum sp. (assembly GCA_024635855.1). The sequence continues at coordinate 1,303 of JAGXHZ010000005.1, read as the reverse complement.
CACCAGCATATTTCAAATCTTGGGGAATGGAGCCCAAAACAGCGTGAGAAAAAATAGTATTGTTTTCACCAATGGTGGTTTTTCCATAAATGCAGGAACTAGCGGCAATCTTCGTCCCTTTTCCAATCGTAGATTGACCAGAGATAAAACAAAAAGGTCCGATTTCAACATCTTCTGCGATAAGAGCACCCTCTTCAATTACTGCAAGTGGAGATATTTTACTCATAATGTTACTTGTCCACGATCATAGCTTTGAGTTCAGCTTGAGCAACAAGAGTGTCGTCTACATACGCTTTGCCCTCTAAAACCCAGATGGCACCTTTGTGTTTGATGACGTTCATACGGTATTGGAGACGATCTCCGGGACGGACAGGGGCACGAAATTTTGCACCATCGATACTCATGAAATAAACTACTTTATGAGCGGCTTCTTCTTCGGTCATATCCATGCTTTGAAATGCCAAGATTCCGCCGGCTTGCGCCATTCCCTCTAAAATCATAACGCCCGGATAAATCGGGTGACCAGGGAAATGACCTTCGAATATTTGTTCACCGATGGTGACGTTTTTGAAGCCAATAAGTGACTCATTGGGAGTAAGATCGGTTACTCTATCGACGAGGAGAAATGGGAAACGGTGGGGTAAAATTTTTTGTATTTGAACGACATCCATCATATTTGTAAACACCTTAGGTAAAAAAATCCCCCAATTTTACCGCAAAAATAGTTAATTAATAATAATTAGATTTCAACTTATTTTAAATAGTAATTTTAAGTGCACGTTTCACAAGTAAGTCTGCTACTTCAAAACTTGCATCAACAAACTCTAACTCAGGCAGATCTCTCATACTTTTTCGCTCTTCAACACTGTCAATTTTTAGAATTATTTTTGCTTTTGGATCGTAACGGATCACGGCTTCACTAATAAGACGACGCTTGTGTTCACTGATCATTGTGATTATGACCGCTTTTGCCTCTTTTACCATTAACGATTCGAGAACAGGGAGTTTGTCAAGATGCCCAAAATATGCCATATAACCGAGTTTCCGAGCATGTAAAACATGTCTTAGGTTGTCCGAGATAATGACGAAATTGCCCTCTTGTGCCTGAAGATTCGATGCAACGATTTTACCCAGTATCCCAAACCCTGCAATGATGATGTGATCTTGACGCTCGATTGGGGTGATGACGTCGGATTCGTAAAACTCTTTTTCGAAATATGACGAGAGTTTATAAATATTTCCGATAATAAATGGGGTAAGAATCATCGAGATCACACTTACCAAAATCAAAAAACTTGCCATT
>JAGXHZ010000041.1 GCA_024635855.1 Sulfuricurvum sp. | reverse complement strand
GCGGCGATTTCCGCCTCTTCGAAAAACTGATCGCTGGCACGTTTGAGAAAGAGGAGTCCAAAAATATAGTTTTTAAAATCTGAGCTGTCGATATGCCCACGAAGTAAGTTCGCCGAATCCCATAACCACGATTCGAGCGTTGCTAAATCCAATTTTTGAGCCATAAAAGTCCTAATTTATAAAGTGATTCATTATAGGTAAAAATGTTTAAATCATAGCTATAATAATCTCTATGAAAAACATAACTCTTTTACTCGTCACTTTTATCACGCTTATCTTTCTTGGCGGATGCCAAAAAGATAATATTAATACATATCAAGGTTATGCAGAGGGCGAATTTGTCAATATTTCATCCACCCAAAGCGGTAAACTCGATAAACTTTTCGTCAAACGCGGCGATAAAGTTTCCAAAAATTCAAATCTTTATGCATTGGAATCTGACAGCGAAGTTATTGCCTTTACCCAAGCAAAAGAAGCATTATCAGCTGCTCAATCCATACTCAATGATTATAAAAAAGGATCACGTCCTCAAGAGTTGGATGTCATCACAGCTCAACTTTCACAAGCACAGGCAAATGCAAAGAATGCACAAGAACAGCTCACTCGAAATACCTTACTCTATCAATCCAATGCAGTCTCCAAAGAACAACTCGATACCTCAACGGCTCTTGCAAAAAGTACTGCGGGCAAGGTAAAAGAACTGCGTGATTCGCTCAGTGTTGCCAAGCTTTCCAAACGTTCCGATCAAATCCTAGCCCAAGAGTCTCATATCAAAGAGCTCAAAGCCGCCGTCGATCAAGCGCAATGGAAACTAGGTGAAAAAGCGCTCAAATCTCGAGGAAATGCTTTGGTTTTCGATGCCCTTTATCGTGAAGGTGAGTGGGTTCCATCAGGTGGAATCGTTGTACGTCTCCTCCCTCCTGAAAACATCAAAATCCGTTTTTTCGTTCCACAGGTGATTGCAGAGCATCTTGCGATCAAACAAAAAGTGAGCCTGATTGCACGTGCTGACGGTAAAAAAATACCCGCTCATATCACCTACATATCGACTGAGGCGGAATATACGCCTCCCATTATTTATAGCAATGAGACCAAAGATAAACTCACATATATGATCGAAGCCTATCCCGATGTTACTGATGCCCCCATACTGCATCCGGGTCAGCCTGTGGAAGTTTCCATTGAACACCTCTGATTATGCAATCGACGTTCACGGGCTTAATAAGTATTTTGGCGATAAACATGTCGTCAAAGATCTTTCACTGCAAGTCAAACACGGTGAAATTCTCGGATTTTTAGGACCCAACGGAAGCGGTAAAACCACCGCCATTCGGATGTTGTGCGGATTGTTGACCCCCGATAGCGGTGAGGGACATTGTTTGGGATACGACATTTTGAGCCAAAGCGATGCCATCAAGCATGAAGTGGGCTATATGACCCAAAAATTCTCCTATTGGGAAGATTTGAGTATTCGTGAAAATCTCGATTTTGTGGCACGGGTATATGAGCTTGCCAACCGCAAGCAAATTGTAAACGAAGCACTCGAAACACTGGGACTCACTTCTCGCTCAAGCCAACTTGCAAAGTCTCTTTCAGGGGGATGGAAACAACGCCTTGCCCTCGCCGCTTGCATGCTTCGTCATCCAAGATTGCTCCTGCTGGATGAACCTACCGCAGGAGTAGATCCCAGTGCCCGAAGAGATTTTTGGGAAGAGCTTCATGAGCTTGCGGCACAAGGTGTTTCCGTACTCATCAGCACTCACTACATGGATGAAGCAGAACGATGTCATAAACTCGCCTACATCGCCTATGGAAACCTCCTCGCACAAGGAACCGGCAAAAGTATCATCGAAAAGCAAGACCTCTTTACCTATGAAATAACCGGTGATGAATTAATGGGTATTTCTAAGAGACTTGAACGAAATGACAGCATTGAACAAACAGTCATTTTTGGCTCAACACTTCACGTGAGCGGGAAAAATCCGCAGGCAATCGAAACGGCCTTAAAGGGGCAAAATTTTAAACCGATTCCCACATCACTTGAAGATGTTTTTATACATTTGATGAAATATTCAACGGATAATTTCGGAGATAATCGTGATGTTCGTTAGCTCTTTTAGTTTTACTCGATGGTGGGCAATCGTCCTAAAAGAGTTTCTCCAGCTCAAGCGTGACCGTGTAACGTTTGCAATGATCGTCGTTTTACCCATCATTCAGCTGGCACTTTTCGGCTTTGCGATCAATACTGATCCAAAACATCTTCCCACGGCTGTTGTCTCGTCCGATAACAGTGAATTTACCCGCACCCTGATTTCTGCCATGCAAACCTCTCAATACTACAAAATTGATACACGATACACCACCGCCAACGAAGCACAAGCTGCGCTCAAACGCGGAGATATTCAATTCATTCTGACTGTCCCCTCCGACTTTACCCAAAAACTTCTCAGGGGTGAAAAACCTTCCTTGTTGCTTGAAGCCGATGCTACCGATCCTGTCACAGTCTCGACCGCACTTCTATCCATCGAGGGGATAGCGTCTCAGGTAGCCAAAAAAGATTTAACCGGTCCTCTCTCAGTTCTTTGGAGTCAAAAAAAGCCTTTTGACGTACGAGTCCATCGACTCTATAACCCTAATGGTATCAACCAATACAACATAATTCCAGGACTCATGGGGACGCTTATGACGATGACTCTTACTATGATGACGGCATTGGCTATTACGCGTGAACGTGAACGCGGAACGATGGAAAATCTGCTCGCCACTCCTGCACGTCCTCTTGAAATCATGACAGGTAAAATCATTCCCTATGTATTCATTGGTCTCATCCAAGCCACTCTTATTTTATGTGCCTCGTATTTTGTCTTTAATGTCCCTTTTAACGGTTCAATTCTTTTGGCATACGCAGTTGCATTGCTCTTTATTGCGGTCAATCTGACTGTCGGTATCACCATCTCCTCACTGGCACAAAATATGCTGCAAGCACTGCAGCTTACTATCTTTTATTTTCTCCCGAGTATTTTGCTTTCTGGATTTATGTTCCCTTTTTCCGGAATGCCGAAATGGGCTCAACACATAGGTGAACTTCTTCCTCTCACCTATTTTAATCGGCTCATACGGGGCATTGTCCTAAAAAATAATGATTTAGCAACGCTATGGCCCAATATTTGGCCTCTTATGATTATAGGCCTTGTCATGATGACATTGGCAGTCAAATTTTATAAAAAGACTCTCGATTAAAAATATGACGTTTCTCGCTATAATGCCGCATATTTTACTCTCTAAATTTTATCGAAACGGTTTGTATGCATAAACTTCTTTTTACCCTTCTATTACTATTCAAAACTGCCCTTTTTGCAGATATAAATGGCATTTATGACATCCGAGGTTCATCGCATTTACTCGATACCAATATGACGCAGTTCTTGGATAAATGGCGTAGCGATACGATTACCCCCATCCAAAATGGAACGTATAAAAATGTTTACGTCAATGGAGATACGACCAAAAAAATCGTCGCATTAACATTTGACGATGCACCTGATGAGAACAATACTCTTAAAATTCTTGATATTTTGAAAAAGCATGATATCAAAGCAAGCTTTTTTATGATTGCTGCAACGATGAACGATGAAAACATCACCGCAGTAAAACGCTCCTTTGATGAGGGACATCTTGTACTAAACCATAGCTTTAATCATCCTCGCTTTACCAATCTTGACGAAAATTCGACACTCTCGCAGCTTGATCGTACTTCTACACAAATTGAAACACTCACCGGAAGTTATCCACTGCTCTTTCGCCCTCCGTACGGTTCTATCAATCAAAACGTCGTAGACACCGTCCATTCATCCGGTTCCTCTATTATACTTTGGTCGCTTGATTCACTCGATTGGACACTAAAAGATCCTTTTGCCGTTGCCAACAACGTTGTCTCTAATATTCGTAACGGCGATATTATCCTCATGCACCGAAATCCTACCAGTGTTGCATCCCTAGAAATGGTCCTCGAAACCCTTAGTGCTATTGGCTACACGTTCAGTACCGTTGATGAAATGCTGGGTCTCAAAGCCTATAAGCAATAACTCGCTATAATTCCACTATTAAAATTGTGTCGTAAAAAAGCGTCACATTCCCTCGAATTAACGAGGTCACACTCCTAAAGGACACTTATGTCATCTGAAATTCAACGTAAAAACCACCGTATCCACCCATGTAACAGCGAAAGTAAAAATGAGTTACTCAATTTTTTAATCTCACAACATCCAGAAAAACAAATTCTGATTGTAACAGCCAAGAATCCTCAATCTATTGAAATAGGAGACTCAAAAAATATCACCATAGTAGCGGATGATGACATGAAGGGATCCGAAAAAAATCAATACGATATTCTCATCAGCTACGACCTGCCAGAAAAAGCAATCATCTATATGACCCGTTTCGCCCATGCACGTGAAATGGCATTGGTATTATTAGGAGCCGAAGATCAAAAAAATCTTTATGGCATCGAAACACTTTTAGGTCGCACTGTTATCCAAGAAGCCGTTGCAGGATTTGAACCAAGTTTTGGAATTGCCGTAGACAATCAGCAAAAAGCCGAAGCAAAAGCACGACGCGATGCACGCGATGAGGAAGAAGCACTCAAAAAAGAACGATGGGCACGCAAAGACCGAGACAAGCCAAAGTTTTTGGGCAAAGATGAAAACGGCAAACCTATTTTTGAACAAAAAACACGTGAACGTAACCACTACATCGATGGTACTCCACGTAAAGACGAAGAAAAATCAACCCGATCTCAGTATGCAAATAAACCAGTATTTTTTGGTGAAGATAAAAAGCAATTCAACAAACCAAGACCTGAGGGTGAGCGAAAACCTTATGGCGAGAAGAAAGAGTTTGGAGAGAAGAAGCCTTTCGGGGATAAAAAACCATTTGGGGACAAAAAACCATTTGGGGACAAAAAACCCTTTGGAGATAAAAAAGAATTTGGAGAAAAGAAACCCTATGGTGATAAAAAGCCGTATGGAGACAAGAAACCTTTCGGTGACAAAAAACCATTTGGGGATAAGAAACCCTATGGTGATAAAAAACCGTTTGGTGATAAAAAACCGTTTGGGGATAAGAAGCCTTACGGAGACAAGAAACCATACGATAGTAAAAAATCTTTTGATAAACCTGCACCAAGAGCCGATGCAACACCAGCTCGTACGCCACGTCGTATAAATGTTAAATCTCTCAAACCATCAGAAGATAAGCAATAGGTTTTCAACCTATCGCATCTTCGATTTTTATACTCTTCATTTTATCTTCAATTACAAAAACTATTTTTTCATAGAAACTTCCATCAGCTTTTTATGACTATAGTTCCATGTCACTAAAGCTGAAAAAGTCACAATCAATGCAATCCCAATCCATATCCAAATCACCCCTAAACCTAAAAAAGAGAAAAGGCTCAACACTACGATCGGCGCCGCTATTTGTCTAAAAATAGAGATATAAAAAATAAAACTTGGTCTTTCAATCCCTTGAAGCAGTGCCAAATGAACAAAAATAACGACAAATGAAAAAAGGATAAAGGCTTCTACTCGTAAATACCGGGCACCCTCTTCGATTACCTTTGCATCATCACTAAAAAAATGCATAAACTTCTCAGCACCGACAAACAGCAGCACCATACCGACCAGTGAGATAATTCCACCATAATACAAAGATATTTTTAACGTTTCTCGAATACGTTCAAACTGTTTAGCTCCATTGTTTTGCGCGACAATCGTCAACACAGCAACATTCAAACCGATGGTCGGCATGAGAATAATTTGTTCAATACGCATGCCTATTCCATATGCAGCTATTACTTCCTGACCGGAAGAAGAAGCAAAATAGGTGACAATAAAAATACCTGTTGCCATCATCACCATATTGACACTTGGAGGAAAGCCCTGCGTCATAAATTTTTTAAAGATTATTTTGTCTACTGAAAATTTTCTATAATTCGAAAGGAGAGACGTTTTTTGAAGTTTATAAAAGAGATATAAAACAGTGATTAACTCAGTAATCACAGTAGCCAATGCGATCCCGCTCACACCTAAAGGAGTTACTCCCAATCCGCCCATGACAAACCAATAATCCAAAACAACGTTCAACACAGATGAGACAATAAGAATGTTTCGAAACGAGACCGTATCGCCCACAGCATTTAAAAGTGCATTCATAAAAAAGCTAAAAACGAAGAAAGTAGATGCATACAAGATGACATTGATATACGCTAACGATTCTTGTAAATATACTCCCTTTGCACCCAATAACATCATCAAATAAGGTGTGGAAATTACACCAATAATGGTTAAAATAAAAGAAAGAAAAAGTCCAAACAACAGTGCATTTAGTGCAATATGAGATGCTTCTTCTCGATTACCTCTCCCCAATGCATTTCCGACTAAAGCCGTGACTGCCTCACTCATTCCTACGGCGATTGCAATCATCATAAAAAAAATGGAAAAAGACAATGTCAGTGCAGATAGTGCCTGAGTCGATATCAATCCTGCGAAATACGTATCCGTTACGTTGTACATTGTGTGAAAGAAAAATCCAACACTTGCAGGAATGGCCAGCTTTTTGATCTGGACTTTTATATCGTCTTGAGTTAAATCTAGGTGCATCTGCTTAAATAATTAACGCTTTTTTGATTTCCAACCGGTCGTACATCTTTAACATATTATGATAATCGCTATGGAGTGTTACATCAATTAAAAGTTCGTCCCCTTCTAAAATCCGTAATGCACGCTCAACGCGCTCTTTTCCATAAACATTAAACAATGCCGCTTCATACTCTTCCCACACACACTCTTGTTCCCCCATTCGGATAAGTTCTGCTACGATGTGACCCATCTTATTGGTTCCAAATTCAAGTAACGAAAGGGCTTCATTGGTATTGCCAAGCAGAAGATGGACTTGCGCTTTGAACTCTTGCATCGTAAAATTATGTTTAAAAATGACTCCGATATACTTTTCTACATTCAGCGTCTCTTCGAGAGATTCAATATTATCTAATATCTCCTCTCCGTCAAACTCTTCAAAATTCAAAATCATCTCTCGAATCCATTTTCCGTTGTTTTTGTTATTAAAACTCATATCCTCTATTGGATACACTTCCGAGACACTAGGAACAATCATCTGACACGAATAGAAGCCCAAATAGCTGTATTCACGCAAATACATCTCTTTACTCATATTTTTCAATATTGAAAGAAGGAACTCAAATTCTGCTTCATTCCCCACACCCTCATAGCTCCACGGTGCATACTCAAAACTCTTTTTAGCACTCAAAAACCCAAATCCGAGCTTACCGTTGGAATCAATAAAATGGGATTCGAGATTAAAGCTGTCCGAGACAAGCGACATATCAAAGGTTGGAGACTCAAACGCATCAAGATTTTCCAATCCGCGTCCTTGCATCAGTTCCGTCATAGTACGTTCCAATGATACTTCTAAAATCGGATGGGCACCAAAAGAGACAAACAGGCTTGAATTATCCGGATTGATCAATGAAATAGCGGTAACAGGAAATTGTCCGCCTAATGATGCATCAAGGACTTCCACAATATAGCCAAGTTTTCGTAAGGCAACAACATCACGGTAAACTCTTTCGTACGATTGGAGAACATCATCCGGATATTTTGGGAGGGCATAACCGTTTTTAATAATCTCGATCTTTGCATATCGCTCGAAAATCTCACTCAACGCTTGTACTTGTGCTTCAAGAGGAGTATTGCCCGTAGCCAGACCATTGCTCACATACAAATTACTGAGAATATTAAGTGGGATATAAACGGTTTCACCCGTACTGTGCTGGATGAAAGGCAGGGCAACTACTTTATCCTCATAATCGCTATTATAATCGACCCAATCTTCATCACTTAACTCATTATTAGGGTTATAGATGGCGCGTAACTCATCATTTAAATATTCACCGCCAAACTCAAACGCCACCTCATCAGGATAATATTTTCTCTCAGGGAGATAAAAATCGATAAAAAAGTTATTGGTTTGCAATCGTTCGATGTATTCACCTAATGCACTTGCTTTTGAGGCATCTGAGACAATTCCTTTGCCATTTGAATAGATATGACGCGGAGCTTCGATGGATGCCAAATTGACAGAATAACAATGTTCCAATGGATGTTTTTCATCTGAGAATGTTGCCTCACATCCAACATCGGTTAAAACCGCTTCCATTTTCTTGATTGACTCTTCGAGGGGTGAGCTTTTGGATAAAAGATTCATACTGTTTCACTTTCTTATTTAATAAATGGAGTATATCTAAATAGATTTATTTCTCCATTTGGGCTTCCAATTCTGAAACGACCTGCCACATTTTTAACAGCGAATCGGGATTGAGCGAAATCGAATCAATTCCCTCTTGAACTAAAAAGCGAGTTATTTCTGGATAATCCGAGGG
>JAGXHZ010000040.1 GCA_024635855.1 Sulfuricurvum sp. | reverse complement strand
TATACAAGAATATATTCGAACTCAGCCGATCACGGATACGTTCCGCGTCTGGATAACCGCGTGTGCTACAGGGGAAGAGGCGTATACGATTGCAATTTTACTCGATGAGATTATCGGAACTCACAGTCCGGTACATATCAAAATCTTTGCCACCGATATCGATGAAGAGGCGATTAAAAAAGCGCGCGAGGGGATATATCCCGAGGTTTTAGTCGGCAACCTATCCGAAGCAAGGTTAAAACGTTACTTTAACCAAAGAGGGAATGAATTCGAGGTAAAACCGTTTCTGAAAGAGCGGGTCATTTTTTCTCGCCATAACATCATGGTTGATCCGCCATTTGTGAATCTCGATCTTATCTCATGCCGTAATCTTTTGATCTATTTTGAAAATGATCTCCAAAAGAGAATATTTACCACCTTTGCTTATGCACTCAAATCCCATGCAACGATGTTTTTGGGTAAATCCGAAACTGTAAGTGCTTCGAGCGATTATTTTGCGACGATTGATACAAAAAGCAAAATTTTCCAAGCACGAACCACTGCGGAATCGCGTAAAATGCTCTATCCTCAGATGATTAATCGTCCGAAATATCTCAAACCAACTCAAATCACCCCAAAACGTCAACTCGGAACGATTGAGGATGCGATACGCCAAACGCTATTTGATTTTTATGAAGACAAATGTGTGGTTATCGACAACGATTTTAACATCCATTACATCAAAGGAAATCTAAACGATTTACTAAAATTTCCAAGTGGAATGGTTCAAAACAATATCCTGAAAATGCTACCCGATGGGATTAGTTTAGAGATACGTTCACTGGTCTATAAAGCAAATAAAGAAGAGACAAACCTTATTTTCCCTGTTATTGCCGAACGTACCGAAGGAGATAGTACAATCCGTCTTAAACTCTCTCCATTAGAGGGGTATCGCGGTAATTATCTGATGTTTTTACTCTCATTTGAGTTACAAGAAGCGCGAAAAAACGATATTGTTCTCGATGCAGTAGAATCGACCAACACCCGCATTATCTATCTTGAACAAGAGCTCATAGCAACACGTGAACATTTACAAACCGTTGTCGAAGAGCTCGAAACCTCTAACGAAGAGCTTCAGGCGTCCAATGAAGAACTCCAAGCCTCCAACGAAGAGTTGCAAGCCTCCAATGAAGAGTTAGAAACAACCAATGAAGAGTTGCAATCGACCAATGAAGAACTTCAAACCGCCTATTCAGAAATACGGGCATTGTATGAAAAACAAAATATTCAAAAAAATCACTTAGCCGACAAAGCCGATGAACTCAACGCACTGCGTGATGAACTAGAGGTACAGTATCAATTTATCAAGCAAATCCTCGATACCGAAAGCAATATTGTTATCGTAACCGACGGCAAAGAACTAAACTCTGCCAATCAATCGTTCTTACATCTTTTCAGCGAATATGAGTCGTTGGAACATTTCAAAAAAGAGCACGCCTGCATTTGTGATTTTTTCGAAAAAATCGATGAAGACGGTTTTATTTACGATAAAAAAAGCGGCTCAAACTGGCTACAACTCATTTTACATACAGCACGTACCGATCTAAAAGTTAAAATCAAACGTAATAATGAAATGCGAACCTTTCATATTGTTGCCAATGCATTGGACAGTGATGAAGCTCTATATGTCGTTACTTTAACCGATATTACCGCCATCGATGAAGCCAAAGAGAAACTCAGACAAGCCCTCACCGATGAGATACAGTACAAAGTGAGCAGTTCAAGGGTCATTCATCAATTCTCGAGCGTTTTAGGAGTTGATGTTTTCGTACGGCAGCTGATGGATCAGATGAAACGGCCACTCAACTCGATCAACCATTTATATCATCAAATCGTCGAAAACATCCCTGATAGCAGTGAGCACCATCTTTATATTCAGCAGTTTCAAATCGAAAAAGAGAATGTTTTAAACGACATACAGTTTCTAAAAGAGTTTTTTATTCCGCAAAAAGAAGAGTTGATCAATACATTTGGAGTAACTGAAAAAATTGGACTTTTGCTAACGCAGTCCAAAACATTCCCGATAGAGATCGAAGTAATAGGGGATCAAGATGCTACGTATCTTGATAAAACAGGACAATTTTACCAATTGAGCCTTCTGTGGATGATGTTTTTTGTTCGGGTAGCTCAAAGTGCGCAACCTAAAAACATAAAATTGCAAGTAGAAGTCAAAAAAGAAGAGGGTTCTATAATTCTAAATATCGCTCACCCGGGGAGCGAACTATTATGTCAAGAGATTATGAAGTGTGAATCTGCGGTTGTAGATCCATCGGGGCAAACCTATTTATTAGATGATACGTTCCACGTCTTTAAAGGGTTCCTCGAAGAGATATACCGTGGTTCGTTCCAGATTAATGCCGATGATTGTAAGTTGATTATACGCTGATGCAGGATTCACTATTATTAAAAAATGTCTCCGAATGGTTTGAGCAATGGATGATGCCCTTGCCTGTGCCGGTCATCATCACCGATCAAGATCTAAAGGTACTGCGTATTAATGAAAAAGCGAAATCGGTTTGTCAGGTTAATGATTTTCAGCCCAACTATCTCGAAAATCATTTTAAACCCGTTTTCCTTCCAATGCTTCTTAACTTTAAAGCGCAACTGTCACAACAATTTTATGCCCAAGTCGATCTAAAATTAGATGGTATAGGTGAGAGCAGACTTATAGGGCACCGCTTTGAGGGGGACAAACCCTTTTTTATGATTATTATCTTCCCTGACTTTTACAAAGAGCGTTACAATGTACTTAACTCAAAACTGCATCTGCTGCTTGAGCATTTCAATGCAGGTGTTCTGATCACCGATAGGGATTACAAAATCATAGAGGTGAATACGGCTTTTAAAAAAATGACCGGATATGATGCCGAAGATGTGATCGGTCGAATGCCATCCATCTTAAAATCAGGAAAACAGGGTGTCGATTTTTATAAAAAGATGCACGCTGACCTCCATGAGAAAGGGATTTTTCAAGATGAGCTCGTTGATCGTACTAAAAATGGTGAGCTTATACAGGTTCGTTCAACTATCTTTCCCCTCCAAAATGATTACAAAGATGTGACCAATTACGTCGGAATACTCGAAGACATCACTGAACTCAAATTTTTACGAAAAAAACTGTTATCCACCTCCTTTAAAGACCCGTTAACCGGAGTTTACAATCGAGAATCATTTTTGAACGTCTTAGAGATCAAGATTGATGTAGCAAGCGAAGAGAATCAAATGGCGCTCCTCTTTATCGATCTTAATAAATTCAAACAGGTTAACGATACATACGGTCATCAATACGGAGATTTGGTTTTATCCAAAGCCGCCAACCGAATCAAAAAAATTCTACGCTCCAATGATATGATTGGTCGCTACGGAGGAGATGAGTTTCTCATTCTGCTGGAGCGGATCAATGAAGAGTCAGCAAAAGCAATAGCTCAAAAAATCGATGAAGCCCTGAGCCGCCCTTATGAAGTGGATGAGCAAATTATCGATTTTACCTCCGCAAGCATCGGTATCGCAATCGCCCCCAGAGATGCCAAAAAAATGTCTGAACTCATCGAACGTGCGGATGCCGCAATGTACGAAGCGAAAAAATCGTCTCATTCCAACCATGTTTTTATGGCAAAAGATTTTATTATCGACAAATCCAAAGATAAATCGATTCGAACCGAACTATTGGGTGCAGTGGGAGGTGAAGAATTTGTTATACGGATACAGCCTATTATCGATATGGAAACGACCAAAGTCGTGGGAGGGGAAGTGTTGGCACGATGGCTAAACCTAACCTTTAATAACGTTCGTCCCGATATCTTTTTTGCATTGGCTGAGAAATTGGGGGTTGAGAAAAAAATCGATTCCCATATTCTGAGCTTAACGGTCGATTTTTTGCAAAATCATCCTATAGACGAAGAAATATTTATAAACGTCAATTTTTCAGGCAATCAATTTGGAGACATCCATCTAATCGATAATATGCGCGCGCTGTTGGAAACCACTCCCGCACTCAAAAATCATTTAGTGGTTGAAATTACCGAACATGTCATGATGAAAAATATGGAACTAACCTCTGAGTATTTGTACGCACTGAGGGAGATGGGGATTCGAATCGCGATTGATGATTTTGGAACCGGTTTTTCCTCTTTGGCTTATCTCAAACACTTTGAAATTGATTTTTTAAAGATTGACATCAGTTTTATTCAACAAATCGAAGAAAATCATAAAGATCGAGAAATTGTCCAAACCATTATAACCTTAGCCAATGCCATCGGTGCTAAAACGATTGTAGAGGGGATTGAGCGGTTATCGCAGTATGAAATATTAAAAACGATGGGGGCAACCTATGCCCAAGGGTTTTATTTCGATAAACCCCTCTACCCCAACCAATTTTATAAGAAATTGGGGTAAAAAAATTACACGCCCATCCAGTTTTCGTGATCGTGCCCTTTTTTCTTGAAATTAGCCGCTTTATCCACTGCCTCAATGCATTTGTCGTAATCCACTTCATCGGTAATTTCAGGAACGACTTCTTTATAGGAGATCATCCCCTCTTGATCGATGACAAAAACAGCACGAGCAAGACGGTCCTTTAACTTCCCTTCGGTAATAAGCAAGCCATAACGTTTGGCGAAGTCACGGTTGGTATCGATAACAATGTCTGCTGCATCAATCCCCTCACGTGTGACAAAATCGTTCACAAATTCAACATCATCAGTTGTGACCATGACAGTTTTTAGTTTTTTGAACTGCTTAATCAAATCATTGAACTTTTTGGCTCCCAATGAACACACTTCGGTTTTAAGCGAAGGGATGGCGATAAGCAACTGTGCGGTTGGTGCGATCATGCCAATGACGTTTTGGCTTCCATCCAATGCCGTGACACGAGCTGCCGGAGCTTCACGCCAGATTGTCATCTCTTTTCCCTCTAATAATGTTGTTTCTCCATGGACAGTAATGTTCATTTCTTCTCCTTGTCGGAATTTTATTGGATAGGATGCAAATAATGTTCTATTTAACTGCTTATTTTTTATCCATAGTGTTGAATACCAATTCCCTTAATTTGTACTACAATTAGGGATAACTTATAAAAAAGATTACACAATGATGACTTACAGCCCCAATATCCCTAATAGAGAAGAATGTCAGACCTGTGCACTGACATTTGCGTACAAAGAGATTAATTTACTGTATGAAATTGCTGTCATTCTTACGAGTACTGTCGATATTCATGAAAGTATCGAAAAAGCGATGCGCAAACTCAAACAGCATGGCTATGTTGAGAGATGTGCCCTTTTCAAAAAGAAAGAGGATAAAGATGAGCTTGAACTCCTCATTTCCATCGACCTTGAATCGCATCAAAAGAAAATGGCAACCTACCGTTTCGGTGAAGGAGCAACGGGATTAGCGGCGAAAAGCCGTGAGCCTATCGTGATCGAAAATATCCATAACAATATCAATTATCTCAATAAAATGGGGCATATCTCGACGCAAATGGTCTCCTACGTCGCGGTGCCCCTACTCCAAGATGAAGAAGTAATCGGGGTTATTTCGGCGAATATCGGGAAAAAAAGCCCTCTGGATTTCGACGAAATCGTCCGAATGCTCACCATTGTCGGAACCCTTTTCGTAGGCTCGATGAAAGTTCAACAAACGATTACCAAAGAAAAAGAATCTCTCACTGAACTCAAAACCTACTACAAAGAAGAGATGCAAAAAGATTATAAATTTGAAAATATCATCGGAAAAAGCACCAAAATGCAACATGTATTTGGAATGATCAATACCGTCGCCCCCACCGATGCAACCATTCTCATCCGTGGTGAGACCGGTACGGGTAAAGAGCTTATTGCCACAGCGGTTCATAATCTCAGCCGTCGTCAAAACGGACCGTTTATCAAACTCAACTGTGCTGCTATCAGCGAAACACTCCTCGAATCAGAACTCTTCGGACATGAAAAAGGGGCATTTACTGATGCAAGGGAGATGCGAAAAGGACGATTTGAACTTGCCGATGGAGGGACACTGTTTCTCGATGAGATTGGGGATATTACCCCCTCTCTCCAAGTCAAACTGCTGCGTATTTTACAAGAGCAAGAGTTTGAGCGCGTCGGAGGAAATAAAACGATCAAAACCAACGTCCGCCTCGTTGCCGCTACCAATCGTAATCTTGAAGATATGGTACGCAAGGGTGAATTTCGAGAAGACCTGTTTTATCGCCTTAACGTCATCCCTCTCAATCTTCCTCCGCTTCGTGAGCGGTATGAGGATGTAAAATTGCTCATTGAGCACTATCTCCACCGCTTTATGAAAGAACATCGTAAAAATATGTCTTTTACCAAAGGGGCTATGGAGGTATTATTAGAATATCCGTGGCCTGGAAATATTCGTGAGCTCCAAAACACCATGGAGCGCATCGTCCTCATCTGTCCCGATGGAGAACTTCAGCCGGAGATGCTCAATCATGTATTGCCGTTTAACTATCAAAAGCTCTACATGCAGCCGGAAGTACCGACGATGGCACCACCGGTGTACATCACAACTCCTGCACCGCAACCTTCTCACGAAAGTGGTGCACCAATGACCAAAAAAAGCCTTTTGGAATTGGAAAAGGAGTCGATTGTTCAGGCATTAATAGATTCACACGGTATTCAGACCAAAGCGGCACGATTACTAGGGATGACGGCTCGACAAATCGGATATAAGATCAAGCAGTACGGGATAGACGTCTAAGGAAGTTCCATTCGTACGACATTCTTACCATCTGATTTTGCTCGATAAAGTGCCTTATCGGCACGTTCAAATATACTTTCAAGTGTTTCATTAGGTAAAATCGATGTTAAACCAAAACTGCACGTTACATGAACAATCGTTTCAAAACTATTTTTATCAATCCGACTACGAATTTGATCGGCAATTTTCATAACCGTCATAGGCTCCGTATAACGGAGTAAAATCGCAAATTCTTCCCCACCCCAACGAATAAAAATATCCGATTTACGAATCGATTTTTCCACCAACACCACTAATTCTTTTAGAACAGAATCCCCTACATTATGACCAAAGGTATCATTGATACTTTTGAAATTATCTATATCAAATAAAAGTAAAAATAATGGCACATCGTACCTATTACCCAATGATTGATGTGCTTGCATAATCTCTTCAAACAATCGTCGATTTCCGATTCCGGTTAGTACGTCCGTTGTTGCCATTTTGAGCAATCCTCGCTCACCCTCACCGACTAAATCCATCAATGAGTGAATCATGTTGTACTCGTGTTTGATTAAAGGGTTCAACTGAGCATAACATATAGAGTGAAGATCACGCTTATCGATTATACCCATGATATGTTTATTTTTTTTGACAACAATTTTATTATAATCAGCATCGTCAATGGTATCTAAAACATCTGAAATACTCATTGACGCATCATAGGTATGAAGGGGAGAAGTCATAAAATCTTTAACAGGAAGACCGGTATTATCAAAATTACAAAGTGCTCGTACGATATCTTTTTGTGTCAGAATACCTACTGCAGAAGACTTTTGTGTAATAATAACCGTATCTGAACTATTGTATGCAATATATTCTAAGACTTTTTGCAGTATCACATCACCATCAAAAATACCGCACACATAATTCTCATCAAAAAGGGTACCAACTTGTGTTGCGTGCGTAATAGGAACTATCTCTGTAGTCATTTTTCCTCATAGTTTTAGAAAAGTATAATTATGTTAATATAAATTTATTTAAAATATTATAGCGTAAATTAATATAAAATGTTAATAAAAATTTATAAATTATCCCATCTCTAAGCGTACGGTATTTTTTCCATCGGCTTTAGCTCGGTACAGTGCCTGATCTGCTCGTGATATTACTTTCTCAATACTTTCATTAGGGTTAATAGAGGTTAGTCCAAAACTGCATGTTACGTGAATAATCGCCTCAAAACTGTGAGTATCAATACGCTTACGAATTTGTTCAGCAATATCCATCACCCCTAAAGGGTCAGGATAGCGTAAGAGAATCACGAACTCTTCTCCCCCCCAACGAACAAAAATGTCCGATTTACGAATGGATTTACTCACCAATTTAACGAGTTCTTTAAGAACGGAATCCCCTGCATTATGTCCGAATGTATCGTTAATTTTTTTAAAATCATCAATATCAAATATCAATAAAAAAAGATTCACATCATAACGATTTTCAAGAGATTGATGTGCTTGAAAAATCTCTTCAAACAACCGTCGATTTCCGATCCCCGTCAGAGAATCAGTAGTAGCGAGTTTGAGCAATCCCCGTTGTCCCTCACCTACGAGCCCAAGTATCGAGTGAATCAAGTTGTATTCATGCTTGATGATGGGTGCTAGCTGAGTATAGCATTTGGACAATAGATGGCGATGATCAATCACTCCAATGATTTTATCCTCTTTCATTACAACAATTTTATTGAAAGAGACCTCTCTCATTGTATCAAGAACTTCTGCAATACTTTGTACGGCAGAAAATGTCTGTAAGGGGGCTGTCATAAATTCTCTAATCGGACGAACAAGATTTTCAAAATTTTGTAAAGAGCGCATCATATCTTTGAGAGTAAAGATTCCAATGGAAATTGCTTTTTGGGTAATGATAATCAAATCAGCTGAACAGGTCGAGAAGTACTCCAATATTTCACTCAGAAGTGTATCGCTTTCAAATGCTCTCATTTGATGATTGCAATTAAAAATATCTCCAATGGGTGTTGAATGGGTTATGGAATGCAATTGTGTGATCATCTCATCCCTTTTAGACACCACTTTTTATATTGCAATGATATAAAAACTTCATCAGATCGGGGGAACGTTCTTTCATTATTTGCATTTCGTTGAAATATTCCTTGAGCGGTACACCGTAAAGACGTTTAAAATCGTTCAAAAAATGGGATTGATCATAATAGCCATTTTCCCGAACACTCAATGAATCATAATTGTCTTCATAAATAGCTTGAATCATCTTTTTTCGCTTGACAGTAATAATGTACGTAGAGAGATTAATACCAAGATATTTTTTAAAATAACGACGTAAAGAGCTCTCTGAGATACCAAACTTTTTCGCTACGGTTTTAGAAGAATGACTGGGCAGATGAAGAAAATTAGTATTAACGTAAGAGATGATTTCACGCGTCATGTTATAAGATCTATCGTTACTTTCTTCACTCATCAGTCCATCAATCTTACGGATATAGTTCTCTATATTTCCATCACAAAGAGTATCAATATCGATGATTGACCCTGAAGTGACAAAGTTCACCATGGATTCTATAGGGGTATCCGTCAGCTTGAACATTCCGCACGACGTCAGACGTATGATCGTCAATCTTCTGTCCGTATTTTTAAAAATGATTTTTATTTTTGGAGCGTGAGTGAATTTACCGCAGACGATATGACCATCATGTTCATAAATTTTTCCATTAATATTAAAACAAATTGTGGCACAATCATTATTTAAAATAATATGTTCATGTACCGAAGGAGCACCAAAAAAATGAAAGTCATGCTCCTCTTTGTAGGTTTCTACAGGGACATGATAAATCGAATCAATATAAGCGCTATCATGACAAACAATATTCATTCAAAAAATCCTTTAATGAGCGGTAATCATAGGGTACAAAGACAAAAATGTCTTGTAAAATTCCGCCAATTAAGGAAAAAGATTTTTAAATGACTATTTTTATCAATCACCCAACCGTTTTGCTACCATTTCAGAGGGAAATTTCTTTGCCGCAGGTTCAATAAACCATCTTTCACCATTAGAAAGCTCTACTTCCCCGCCCCATTTTTCATCCGTATCAAACTCCACTTTTACAATCGTCTCTTCCATGTCTTTTTTAGCGACATAGAATGAAATCTCTTTTTTTGAATCAACGCGCAACATTACTTTTGCCATAATAGCTTCCTTTATATTTGGTATTATGAATTCATCGTCACATGACGTGAAAAAACTTCCGAATCCGATACAACCAATCCGAGGCAAGATGCCCCTCAAAACTGATACGTAAAAACGTCCCGCTTAGACGGCGGATAATCGTATCGACTTTGTAATCAACATCACTGGTATCGGGAAAATCATCGCGAAAATGGACGCCTCTGCTCTCTTCACGCCCCAATGCAGACATCACCATGGCTTCGGCAACGGTGAGTGCATTTCGAAACTCGATGATCGACATCAATTCTACGTTATCACTGCGCTCTTTGTTGACACAAGACAAACCTGATGACATCTTCATCAAATAATGGATGTATTCCAATGCATTTGCGAGAGAGTCGTGATTGCGAAATACACCTGCATTTTTATAGAGAATATTTCCGAGATTTCGGCGCATCGTATTGATGTTAAACCGGCTTTCTCCCTCTATAATAGTGTCAATATAGCGCAGTTCTTTTGCTACTTGTGCATAATCAATCGGCTGAAATTTCCCTTTTTTTGCCGCTTTTGCTGCATTGATTCCGGCAACTTTCCCAAAATAGGCACCCTCTAGTAAACTGTTCCCACCCAAACGGTTCGCACCATGGACGCCGCTGTAGGCACATTCACCACAGACAAAAATGTTATCTATATCACTGGAAGCATCATCACGAGACCAAATTCCTCCCATCGTGTAGTGGGCAGAGGGGGTTATAGGGAGAAGTTCGGTGACAATATCAATACCTGCTCCATTGAGGGCATTTTTACGAGCTGATGGGAGATATTTATCGATTAACGCTTCACCTAAATGGCGAAAATCAAGAAAGACTTTATGACCCGCTAGCTGATGACGTACAATGTCCCGTGAGAGCTTATCTCTGGTTTGGAGTTCATCGGTAAATCGATGACCCGTTTCATCGACGATGGTTGCCCCCTCACCGCGTGCTGCTTCACTGATGAGTGTACCGCTGTTGAGAAGTGTAGTTGGATGGAACTGAACAAACTCCATATTTACCAAACGCATTTTAGCGCGTAATGCCAGTGCCAGCATATCACCGCTGGATTCTTGAGAATTAGTCGAATGTCCTCGATAAATCCCCGCATATCCGCCGCCTGCAAGGACGAGTGATTTACATGCAAAAGCAATCACCTGTGAATCACGGCGACGAAGCATCGTGATACCGGAAAGCTTCTGATTAAACGTTGCGATACTGAGCATCAGATAATTTGAAAACATCTTCACCCCCTCTTTACGACATTGTGTCAA
Organism: Sulfuricurvum sp.; assembly: GCA_024635855.1. The sequence goes on along the minus strand of JAGXHZ010000040.1, from coordinate 2,115 downwards.
AAGAGTTTGGGTGATAGACGCTCCGGTTTTATCGGCAATGTAACACGTGCGCTTTGCTTTAGTTCCGCCAAATGGGCGTTGTGCGATCGAGCCATTCTCATCGGTATCAAAAACAACACCCATTTTTTGCAGCTCGTTTATAATCTCTTCAGCACCCACAACCATTCCGCTAATCGCTGAAAAACGTCCCAGATTATCAGCTCCGTCGAGCGTATCAGCAATATGGTCTCGACAACTGTCATGACGAGTGGTTTTTAGCACCGCATTTATTCCTCCCGATGCAACAGCGGAGTTGGAACGTAGCGGCGTACTTTTAGAGATAAGGGCAACTTTTAGACCTTCACGACGCGCATAGAGTGCCGCGTACAATCCCGATATGCCGCTGCCGACAACGACTACATCATACAGCATAGGATTCTCGAATCAAACTCGCCATGGCTTCACTCGAAGCACTTGGAACATACGCCAAAATCGTATTATCAATGACGTGTGCAGGAGTAACCGCGCCAAAAATTGCCGTAATGGCTCCCGCACTTCGGGCAAACTGCAAGGCACTCGCCACATCCGTAAGCTCAGTTGTATTCATAAGTTCACCGATTTTAGGACTAAACGGGCGTTTGAAAAGATTTTTTTGCAACAGCGGAGATGATCCTAAATAACTCAAACCAAATCCTGCACAGGCATCCATAAGAGAATAATACATCCCGTCTCCACCTTGCTGATTGGTATAACTGTACGCATGGGGTTTCGCCATATTAAACGGACTTTGGAGGTATTTAAATCCATGATTCAAACCTCCGACACGTCGTGCAATGGTCATCACTTTGCTAAGAGAAATGTATTCCATATGCTCCTCTTCGTACAAAAATCCATTCCATGCTGCGATTCCGTAAGCAATAATTTTTCCCTCAGCGCGTAATTGTTCGAAAAGTTCAAATGCCGCTTCAATCCGAGTATAAAACTCTTCCTGCTCAACGTATCCAAGTTGGGTTTCGGGATTATGAAGGAAAAAAATATCGATGGTCTCAAGTGAGAGATTTTTCAACGACTGCTCACAACTCCAGCGCAAATATGCAGGTGTCATGCAGTGCTGATCGATGATAATATCTTCTTTTGTTGCTAATTTTGGTTCAATCATATTCGCTTGAATCCAACCGTATGGATTCTCAGGAAAGGGGAAATCCAGTGGGATAAATCCTGCTTTTGAGGCTATAATCACCTCTTCACGCTTTATTTCCCCACTAGCAAACATCTCAATGAGCGTTTCACCGATTTCTCGCTCTGACATCTGATAGCGGTAATTGATCGCCGTGTCGATGAAATGGACGCCGTTACGTAGTGCCGTTTTAATCGCTTCACCATAGTTAATGATGTAATTTTCTTCTTTGTATGGCTCTGGTTTATAGGTGCCGATTCCAAGTGAGGGAAAAAAGAGTTCTCCGTTAAAGCGGTAAAAATCTTTTGAATATTTCCCGAATTTTTTGAGATAAGAAAATGTTCCCGCTTTGGTTGCGTGTGACATTAGACGACCATCACGCGCAAGTTTGATTTTAGTTTAAAGTTCAGCATATCCTGCATTCCTGCAAGGGTTGTTGTCGTGTTCATCGAACAGCTCATACACTCACCTTTATACTGAATATAAAGCTCGTGAGCGTCTTCTACCTCTTTGAGATCGATTACTTCGACATCTCCGTGATCGGCTTTAAGTGTTGGACGAATATACTCTTCGAGAATCGATTCGATGCTACGGAGTTTTTGAACCAAACTCATCGCATTGAAATTACCGTCCCCTTTTGCCTCTTTTATCTTCTTGCTGATTGCCTCTTTGGTAAGTTCACCTTGGATTTCGGCGAGCATGTCTACGAGATAGACATCTTTTTTCTCATGACCGCCCGGTTTGATACACGATTTACAAAAGCCGCCCGCTTTGGTATAGTCGGTAATAGCTTCGATGGAGTCAAGCTTGTTGAGCTTAATCACCTCTTTTAGAGTATCGAGACTGACACGTGCACATTCGCAAACGATGAATTCCGTCTCAAATTCCGACATATCCACCCCTTTATAGATGGATGCCGCTTTTTTGATAACGTCGTACGCCATAACCGAACAGTGCAT